>JBGGMQ010000213.1:0-5582 GCA_041287975.1 Verrucomicrobium sp.
ATACCTTCTTTTTCCTCCCAGGCATGTTCTGGTCAGTGGTCTTGGGATTGATCGCTCTATCATTCACTGTCATGGCCGTCATCTCGCCCGGGGAGAAGACGGGAGGTTTTGGCAAGGCGGATGAACCTGGCGAACAGGCCTTTGAAGCGGCCAATAGAAAAGTGACGTCAAAGAAAGAGGGTGTGGCACATGGAAACAACCCTGAGGCCACAAAGCTGGCTGCCGAATTTGCAAGCAAGTTGAAGTCGCTTCGTGATCTGGGCGTCGAAACTTCAAAGAAAAAGTCCCTCTCACTCAGTGGAGGAGAGTTCATCACCTACTGCCACCTCACTGAGGACGTTTGCGCCTTTCTCGTGTACGTCCCTGAGCTGAGGAAGTACACCCAGGAAGCCAAGGATTTTATCGGCGAGGCTGCCTGGGGTGTGGCCCAACACTGTGTGGGAACCCTCCCTGACAAGCCTGAGCAGGTCGCAGTGGGATTGCTGGGCATTGCCCTGTATGACCGCGTCCTGACGGGCAGCGCCTCTGAAGCCGATGCCAAGCCCACCGTGCATGACAACGGCCTGCCCCAAGAGGTGCTCTATCCCTTCTTCGAGACGAAAGGGGCCGCCGCAGTGGTAGCGACCGGCGAGCAAATTCCGCCAACTGCCCCCAAATCCGTGGAGCCAGCACCCCCAGTGGCCCAACAAGATGCTCCTATTGTGCCTCCCACGACGCCAGAGCCAGCAACAGCATCAGTTCCTCCCAAATCGATGGCCGCAACCGAAACGCCATCAGCCCCCTCTCCTCTTCAGGCAACCCTCCCCACCCCTGTCCGAGATTGGAAGAGCGCAGACGGTCGCGTGTTGCGGGCTTCATTGGAGCGATTCGGCAACAAGGATGGCGTTACCGCCTTCCTTAAACGGGAAGGCGACGGTCTCGTATTCGAGATTCCCCTTGAGAAGCTTGCCCCCGAGATTCAGGAGGAACTGAAAGCCTTCAGCCAGGGGGCAGCCCCTGCAGTGGCCCCCAAATAATAGATGGTCACTTTCCTCCAATGGCATTTTTCGCAAATCAAGCGAAAATAATTCAATCATGGCGTCGCACAATCACGAGTATTTTTATTCTTGCTTTCCTTGGGATTGATAGAAGTTTGAGGGGGCAATGAGAGGGCGATTGTGTCCTTCCATGCCCAAGGCGGACTCCTGACTTTGCCAGAGAAGGAGGTCTGCTGTCAGTGAACCCCCTCTCTCTATTCAACACATGATCATCTGGTCTGGACACGGGATTTTGGTCCCCGTTATCGCCGTATTGGGATTCTACGCAGGCACCTTCGGGGTGGCCACCTTTGCCAAGCAATCTCCTCAATGGTCTCTGGCCGCCGGGCTCTGGACGGCAGGAGTGCTGGTCTACATCTATTCCCGCACGATTGGCCGCACCACAAGTCACCCTCATTACGATCGTGACGTGCGCGAGCACGTAACACTTCGGAAGCGGCACAGTTTCCTTTTCATTCCCGCGAAGGGCTGGTCGGTGCTGGTGATGCTTGCCGCCGCCCTTGTGACCGCAGGGACGCTGTTCATTCCCAAGGATGCCGTCGCATTGTTCACGGACATCGATACTCCTGGCGAGAAAGCATTCCTTGCCGCCCATATGCAGATCATCAGTCCGGCCATGGGGACGGGGACGGGAAATACCGTCGCCGCTACAAGCGCAGCCCAGGACTTCTCGGCCAAGCTTAAGGGCTTGCGCGAAGCAGGCTTGGGAGCCTCCAAGAGCAAAAAGGACCCGTTCAATCAAGGTGAATTCATCACCTTCTGTCAGGCCTCGGGGAATTCATGTGCGTTCATTGTCAACGTGCCCGACTTGAGGAACTACAGCAAGGAGGCCGGGGACTTCATCGCCGATGCAGCCTGGAAAGTGGCTCAGGAATGTGCGGCCACACTCGAGTCCAAACCTCTGCATCTGGCGGTGGGGATTCGTGGAGTCTTCCTCTACGACCGTGTCATCACTGGCACGCTCAACTCCAAAAACGTGATCAAACTGGAACATCCTTCTGCGGATGCCCGGAAGACTCTCGTCACTTACTTCCTCTCCGCCAACGATGCCGCTTCCAATACTGTCGCGGCAGGTTCTGGTGCGAGCCCTTCAGGAGTCGACGGAGCTATAGCCGCTGACACAACCCAACCCCTGGTTCCCACCGCTGTTCGTGAATGGAAAAGCGCTGATGGACGCTCCTTCCGCGTGAGCCTTGAAGGGTTCAGTGATCCGTCGGGTGAAACCGGTCTTTTCAAACGTGAAGACACGGGCTTGATCTACCCCATCGTAGTGACCAAGTTTACCCCCGAGGTTCAAGCGGAATTGCGCGATATCAGTCTGAAGCTTCGGTAGAACCTGTTTGGATAAAAACTCCGGGGGTGTTGCGAGGCATTTTGAGTTTGGACAAGGCGCGAAGAGGGCGTGAATCGAGATTCACAACCGATGAGCAACACCGTCCAGGCTCAAAAGAACCGCAACCCGGAGGGGGCAGTTTTTAGTCTCGGCGAAGCCGCTCTTTTCTCATTCCCTTAAATTCACCTGCCACACCCGGATGTTTTAATCCATACAGGTTCTCAGGAAAGCCAGACATCGTTTCCCTTTAGAGAAAGCAGTCTCTCACCCTTTGGCAAGGTGGGGGAACCTCCGGTAAATACGACTCCGATTCACGTCCAACAGGCGGGCGGCCTCGGCCACGTTACCACCAGTCTGTTCCAAGGCCCGCTGGATCAGCACCTGCTCCGCCTCTTCGAGGTTGAAGGGAATATTGTCCGCAGGAATCGAAGGCGTCTGCTTTCCAGCCGCACCGGATCCTGATGAACGCCCCCCCGCCGCCTCGATCAATTGCATGTGCTCAGCTCGAATAGGGGTACCTCCACTCATAATCAGGGCCCGCTCGATGATGTTCTTCAACTCCCTTACGTTCCCGGGGAAGGAGTAGCCTGCCAGGGCCTTAAGCGCATCGGCAGTGAGATGTGAGGGCGAGATCCCCATCTCCTCTCCGAAGACCTTGAGAAAGTGGCTGGAGAGCAGAGAGAGGTCTTCACGGCGGTCTCTCAACGGCGGGGTCTGCACGGAGTAACGCGCCAGCCGGAAGTACAGATCCTGACGGAAGTCTCCTGATACGATCTTGCTCTGCAGGTCCGCATTGGTGGCGCTGAGGACTCGCACGTCTACTTTGCGGGATTTTGTCGCTCCCACCGGGGTGACTTCTCCGTCTTCAAGCACACGGAGCAACTTCGCCTGCAATGTTGCGGGCATGTCCCCGATCTCATCCAGAAACAGAGTGCCTCCATCTGCCATCTCGAAGTAGCCTTTCCGGTCGGCAGTGGCACCGGTGAAGCTGCCCTTGAGGTGACCAAAGAAAAGCGACTCCGCGAGGTCCCCGGGCACAGCCACGCAGTTCACCGGAATGAATGGCCCCTCTGCCCTGGGGCTGTGGTGATGCACCGCCCGTGCCACGAGTTCTTTCCCTGTACCGCTTTCCCCGGTGATCAAGACGCTGGTCTTGCCGAACTGCTTGAGGCGCTCGATGTCCTGTAAAATCCGTTGGAGATGCGTGCTTTCTCCAACAAAGCCGGAAAGGCCCCATCTCTGCGCCTCACGTGAAGCGAGAGTGGAGAGTCGCTGATTGGCCTTGTCTCTCGCCTGCTCAGCCTCATGGCGACGGCCTATCTCCTGCTCCAGCTCTTGATTGCGCAACTGAAGTTCACGGCTGAGTCGGCTGATCTTTAAATGGGTAGCCACACGAGTGACCACCTCGGGAGCCTGGAAGGGTTTGAAAATGTAGTCCACAGCCCCCACCTGGAATCCGCGCACCACGTTCTCCGTCTCATTCTTGCTGGTGATGAAAATGACCGGAATGTCCTTTGTCAGATCGTCTGCCTTCAGCTCACGGCAGACCATGAAACCATCTTGACCGGGCATCATGACATCCAGGAGGATCAGGTCAGGTCTGGCCTTGGGGGCAAGTCGCAGAGCATCGCGACCATTGGAAACTGCCAGGATCTCATAGCCCTGCGGCTCCAGGACACTGCCCAGGAGGGACAGGCTGGCTGGAGTGTCGTCGGCAATGAGAATGCGTTCAGGAGTCATGTGAGAAAAAGCGAAAAGCGAGCCTGGTCAGTCTACGGGAATTTGGGCAACAATGCGTTGAATCGTTTTCATGTCGTAGCTGGACAGGAATCCCCGCAGGTGACCGGCAAGCCTTTCTCCGGCAGGTCCCAACAACTCCAGCTCGCCCAGGCACCCCTTGAGAACAGTGGCACTGTGCAACTCTGCCGCCATGGTCAGGCGGGTGGCCAGCTCCTCAGGCAGGGCGATCTGTCGCAGATCCACCGACTCCTCCGCCCGGCCTTCCGCCGCTGGAGACTCGTACTCGAACGTCACTTCCAGCAAGGTCTCCAGGCAGCCATAGATGCGCTCCGCCCGGAAAGGCTTGGCGACAAAGTCATCGCAGCCCGCTTTCAGGTACGCCTCACGCTCATGAGCCAGTGCCGAGGCGGAGGTGGCCACGATCTTCAATCCCATCTCTCCAAACTCGCCCACGATCCGTCGCGTCGCCTCCACGCCATCGAGCTCTGGCATCCTCATGTCCATAAAGACAATCTGGGGCCGGGACACACGCACCACTTCGATGGCCTGCCTGCCGTTCTCGGCCAGCACCACCTCACACCCGACAAGAGTGAGCAAGGTGGCCAGCACTTCCCGGTTCTCGGCAATGTCATCCACCACGAGGGCGCGCACCTTGGCCCCAGCGGTGAGATGCACCACCTTGGGCAACACGGTTCGCGAAGCCTCTGCACGACCTGTGAGGCTCTGCGGAAGCGCCATGGTCGCGCTGAAGCAGGATCCCCTGCCCACCTCGGAGCGCACAGTGAGGCTGCCGCCCATGATCTCCATCTGCCGACGGGCGATGGCGAGGCCGAGACCGGTGCCGCCACTCTGGTGGATAAAGGAGCCCTGCTGGAAAGGCTCGAAAATACGCTCCTGCTGATCGTTGGGGATGCCCATCCCGGTGTCTTCCACCTCGAAGCGCCACACATCCGCGTCCCCCGGCAGCGCCCGCAGCGTGACGCGCCCCCGATCCGTGAACTTCACGGCATTCGCCAGAAGGTTGATCAGCACCTGCCGGACCTTGCCCTCATCCCCACGCACTGTGTGAGCACGCTCCGGCTGCGGCAGCTCCAGCCTCAGCCCCAGATGTTTTTCCTCGCACCGCTGCTGGAACATGGCCTCCATGTCCCTGAGCAGCACAGTCAGGTCAAACTCGCTGATGGCCACCTCCATGCGCCCGGCATCGATTTTGGACAGATCCAGGATCTCGTTGATGAGATGCAGCAGGTGGTCGCCACTGTGCAAGATGGTCGCCACGGCATCCCGCTGGAAGGGGTGCAGGGCACTGTCCCGGGCCAGAATCTGGGAGTAGCCCAAAATGGCATTCATGGGTGTGCGGATCTCGTGGCTCATGTTGGCCAGGAACTCCGACTTGGCTTTGTTGGCTGCCTCGGCGGCAGCCTCCGCTTCTTTTCGGATGACCACCTCATTCAGGAGCACGGCATGCGCAT
>JBGGMQ010000214.1:0-2966 GCA_041287975.1 Verrucomicrobium sp.
GTGAGAGCCGCCTTGTTGTCGGGGTCAAAATTTTCATCGAGCACCGAATTCAGCAGGAAGCGGGCGTCTGCATAGCGAGCTTCATCGGCCAATTTGGCGGCCTGCGCGATCGCCGCACGAGAGTAGCCGTCCCGGGCCTCCCGCTTGAGGGCGGCGGTGTTCGGTGAATCTGGCAGAAGGTCCCAAGCCTGACGGTAGAGCTTCAAGGCTTGCTCGTGCTCGCCTTTTTGCTCCGCCGCGTGGGCTTCTGCAAGGATTGCCTGAGCTGCGACTACCTGGGCGTTGCGACGGGCGATTTCCTTGTCCGCAAGAGACCGTGCACCAGAGCCACTGCCTGAGGGCCCCGCTAGCAACGAATGCGTGAGGGTGCCGTAACAGAACCCGAAGACCGAAACCGCCGCGATGGCTGGTGCCTTCCAAGTGCAGGATGTGGAGTTGAAACGTTTGCCTGGCTGCATTTTCCCGATTAAGGCCGTCATTAGAGCGTAGCGGGCAGAAAAAGACAATCCCCGCGAACACGTTTTTGAACATTCCCGTATCCTCCGGCGTCTTTGCAGATCCCAGTAGCAACCCCATTGACAAAAAGCAGCCTCGCTTTTCAAGTTCCGACTCCCTTTATGCTTCCCTGTCTCGTCCGTCTGGCTGCTGTCCTGCTGATTACCTTTGCCTGCACCTCTGCATCCCCCGTGATGGCAGCCGAGGGGCACAGTGGTGGGCCTCAAGAGTCTGGCAAAGTCTACGACTGCAAGCCTGGGCCGTGGGGTGATCTCAAATACTACTATATCTACCTGGAAGCGCCGGCCCAGTTCACGGCGCGCTTCCCCATGCCGAACTCTGTCACCAAATGGTGCTTCGAAGGAGCTTCGGACGCGGATTTGCGGACGCTCTTCACCCGGGCTTCTCTCCCCCAAGCGTTGCAAAACTACCTGCTGGACCCTAAACGCATCATTTCCGAAAATGGGGTACTGACCGTCTTCCCGCCTCTGCCCGACCTTGAAGCCCTGACCTCCGCCCAGCGCGAGGTGATTTACAGGGAGCTGGCCAAGACTGATCTCAATGAATACCACAAGAACCCGGTGCTGATCACTGGGGGCAGCATTGAGGAATGGCTCAAAGGCACCCGTTTGGGGCCGGAGCTCATGGATGTGATTCCCAAATTCACCTACCACCGCGGCAACATTCTGGCGTTCAGCGACCTCTCCGCGATTCTGAACTACGCGAAAACGGATCAGGAAGCGCAAGACTTCTTCAAGACCGTCACCCGCACGCGGACCATGATCGTGCGCCTGTCGGTGGACAAGAACACCGACATTCAGCAACTGGCGGCTTATTGGACTGGCAGAAACCGGTTCAAGGACATCGAGCCCATGCTGCAGTCCGCCAAGGAAACGGAAAACGTGGCCCTCATCGACATCATCCACCTGCTGCCCTCCATGGCACGGCGGTACCTCTACACTTATCCTCCCATGGAGCTGGCCATCCTGGGCCGCATGCCGGACTGTCACTGGACCTCGCTGAACTTCTTCAACCACTGGGCCCGGCAGTATTTTCTGGATACGCGTTTGGCGGCAGCGCACGTGCTGGAAGACTACAGCCGGATTTCAGCGCCCTATGAGTTCGGCGATGTGCTCATGTTCCTCGACAGTCAAGGTCAGGCCATTCACTCCTGTGTCTATGTCGCTGACGACATTGTCTTCACGAAGAACGGGGAGAATTTGGTTTCTCCCTGGCTGCTGATGAAGATTGAGGACGTGAAGAGCATTTATTTTCCTGAGAACGAGGGTTCGGTACAGGGGTTCAGGTTGAAGGCGGGGGCTCCGTGAGGTTTTGGGGGATTGGTCGGCACTGTGAGTGGGTGCAGGGTTTGAATGCGCTTAATGTGCTTGAGGATAGCGGGGCCTGAGCCGACTGAATTCGGTACTCCAACGGCTTCCGCAGAGGCGGGGGTCAGGGGTTATGCGACTGACCCGTCCCGCGTGCGGGACGGAAGCCCAACAGTTTCGTCGGCCTTACAACCTGAGGGGACGTTTCGAGATTCGAGGGGGGTGTTGGAAGATTGGGGTTGCGCGATGGGCCGACTGAAGTCGGTACTCCAACAGTTTCCAGGGAGGTGCGCAAGTCAGGGGTTGTCGACTGACCCGTCCCGCGTGCGGGACGGAACTCCAACGGCTTCTCAATTGCTGGGCTCGCCTTGAGGAGGAAGTGTGATGATGGCGCTGCCGGGAATCAACCGGACTCTGCGGGTGCTGGCATCATAGGCGTACGCCCGGATCTCGACAGGACCGTTTTTAGGTAAACGGGTGGTATCCAGTGGCAGGCTCCAGCCCATGTAGTGCACGGGGAACTGCCGACGCAGCAACATGCGCTGATGGAAATCGTCAGGCAAACGGGGTGCGGTGAAAGAGAAGATGTTTTCCTCCTGCCCTGGGGCGGCTGCCGTCAACAGGACGAGATCTGCCATGCGCAGCCGGTCTTTGGACAGGCCGCAGGTGCCCGCCGTCAGCCAAGCGCCAGTTGTTGCATTTTTGGTCAGCTCGAATGAGGCAAATTTTTCCAGAAGAGGGGCTCCCTGACGGAGGTTGGCCAGGCGGGTGTCGGGAAGGAATTTCACGCCCTTCAGCCGGTTCTGATCTGACAGGAAGTTGAGCCACCCTTTTACATCTCCATGATCCGTATCCCACTGCACTTCCCGATTGATGGGCAACACCCGGACAAAATCGGCCGCCGCAACTTCAGAGACCATGCGTGAGCAGTAGACCTGGAAGGAATGAAACCCGGCGGTCCAGCCTGACAAGTAACCCGCGAGGAGCAGAGCCACCCCGGCAGCAGGGATCGGCAGACGAAGGACCGACAAGGGCAACAGCGACCTCAGGCTGGCATGCCGCCAGAAGGTCGCCACCAGGAAAACGATGCCCAGGACCATGAACATCATGAAGGTCGCATAGCGGGGTGCGAGTGCTGTCTCC
>JBGGMQ010000215.1:0-3041 GCA_041287975.1 Verrucomicrobium sp.
TGGCGTCAATGGCGGCCTGCCTTCCCATCCGGAACTGCTGGACTACCTGGCTGAAGCCTTCATCCAGGACGGGTGGTCCCAGAAGCGCCTCATCCGCCGCGTGGTGCTGAGCCGCGCCTACCAGCTCGGCACGGACGCTCCCGCAGCGCACCGTGAAGTCGATCCCTCGAACCGTCTCATCTGGCGTCATGCCCCCCGCCGCCTCACCGCGGAGGAGATTCGTGACACCATGCTCATCACCGCAGGCCAGCTCCAGGCCCGGCCGGACAGCTTCGCCGCCCAGACGCTGCGGATGGTGGAGATGCGCGACAACGGACCTGAGGCCGCTGGCATTCACAGTGCGGCGGACAAGGGACTCTTCCGCAGTGTGTATCTCCCGCTGCTGCGTGGGGTGACTCCCAAGAACCTCCAGGCCTTTGATCCGGTTGAGCAGACGCTGGTCACCGGTCAGCGTGATGCCACCACGGTGCCTACCCAGGCCTTGTTCCTCCTGAACTCCACCTTCGTACGCAAAGAGTCCCTCAAGCTCGCTGGCAAGGCGGCCGAGGATGACCGGCGCACTGCGGGCGACTGGGTGCGGCAGGTCTACCTGCTGATCCTGGGGCGTACGCCTTCGGATGAAGAGATCGCCCGTGCGGAGCAGTTCCTTGCCGAGTACGAAGCTGCCTACAGGGAAGGCGAGCCTGATGCTCCGGTACTGGCCCAGGCCAGTGTGACGGACAATCAGGACACGACGACCACCAATGACTCCGGAGCCAGTGTCAAGCCGCCCGTTGTACCCGAGAACCCGGACAACGTGGACCGCAGCGATCAGGCTGTGGTGGAGGAGGCCATCGTCCCCGCCACCCCCAAAGCCGCCGCCTGGCAGAATCTTGTGCAAGCTCTCTATGCCTCCGCCGAGTTCCGGTTCGTGCGGTAGGAAGGCGGTAAATGGTAAGTGGTGAGAGGTAAGCAGTAAGTGGTCTTATCAATCACCGGATCCAGTAGCATTTAACTCATTTCGAATACTCGTTCCATGTTCTCTCCAAATCTATCCCGTCGTACGATTCTCCGCTCCAGCGGGGCTGGCTTCGCACATCTGGCCCTGGCTGGTCTCATGGGCCAGGAGGCTCTGAAATCCCAGGCTCTCGCTGCAGTCGAGCATCCGCTCGCCCCGCGGGCACCAGTGCTTCCGGCGAAGGCGAAGAAGATCATCTTCATCTTCATGGAAGGGGCCATGTCCCAGCACGACACCTTCGAGTACAAGCCGGAGGTGATCCGCACCAATGGCAAGGGCGGTCCCGGTGGTGGCACCGTGACGGCCTCCAAGTTCCGTTTCAGCCAGCACGGCGAGACGGGCTCCTGGTTCTCGGAACTGCTGCCCAACATCGCCAAGCATGCTGACAAGCTCACCTGGCTGCGGAGTCTCCATACAGACACCCCGGCCCACCCGCAGGCTGTCGTACAGCTCCACACCGGCAGCGCCAATGCAGCGCTGACCCGCCCGAGCATGGGCTCCTGGCTGCTGTACGGTCTGGGCACGGACAACCAGGACCTGCCTGGCTACGTGACCATCAACCCGCCGCCGAACTTCGGTGGGGCTGTGAACTACGGCAGCGCCTTCCTGCCTGCGCACTACCAGGGCACCCGCATCACGGACCAGGGTTATCTCCCAAACCTGAAGGCCGCCTCAGCTGCAAAGCTGCAGCGCAAGCAGCTGGACCTCATTCAGGGGATGAACCGCGACTTCGCCACGCAGTCCGGGGCACCCGATCCTGTGGACGGCATCATCGCCTCCTATGAGCTGGGCTTCCGCATGCAGGACAAGGTGCCTGAGCTTCTCGACATCTCCAAAGAGCCCGAATACATCCGCGATGCCTACGGCGTCAAAGACGGCCCTGCCGGCTCCTTTGCCCGCCAGTGCCTCATGGCCCGCCGCCTCAGCGAGGCCGGTGTGCGGTTCGTGGAAATTTGCCAGGGTGGCTGGGATCACCACAACAACCTTCACAAAGGTCTTCTGGACCGCACGGCGTCCATCGACCAGCCGACCGCCGCGTTGCTCTCGGACATGGAGGCCCGGGGCCTGCTCAATGACACCCTCATCCTCTTCGGCTCTGAGTTTGGTCGTCTCCCCACCGCTCAGGGGGCGGATGGTCGCGACCACAACATCACGGGTTACTCCATGTTCCTCACCGGAGCCGGTGTGAAGAAGGGCTACACCCACGGTGCGACCGATGAACTCGGCATCCGCGCGGTGGAGGGCCGCATGCACACGAATGACCTTCACGCCACGCTCCTCGCCCTCATGGGCCTGGATCACGAGCGCCTCACCTACCGCTATGCCGGTCGAGACTTCCGTCTGACGGATGTGGCAGGGGAAGTGTGCCAGGACATTTTTGCTTAGTCGAGGAGCAGAGACGGATTTTTAGACAGGATTAACAAGATTTTAGAGAGATTAACAAGATGGAGTCAGGGTCAAGGTTCGAGCCTTGTTGAAGGTTGGTATCTGAGGTTTGATCTTTGGTTAATCTGAACTGATCTCAACAAAAAGCCCCCGCCGGAGTCTTCCAGTGGGGGCTTTTTTTGGTCACGATCTCCTCGGGAAATCTAGCAGGAGAGGTCTGCTACGTGGGGGCTAAGTAAAGCTTCTGGTTGAACCACAGAGGAATACAAGAGTAGAGAATCCTCATTCCAATTCTGTAGGTTCCGCTAATTCTGTCTAAAAAAATCAATCTCTGTGTCCTCTGTGCCTCTGTGGTTAATCTGAATTGGATGGCACAAAAAAGCCCTCGCCGGAGTTTCCGACGAGGGCTTCTTGATTCTATCAGAGACGTTCCAGCAGACTACTGGGAAACTGAAGGAGCAGGAGCCGGGGCGGGTTCCGGAGTGGTGGTGTCCGGGGCTGCCGCGGGCAGGTTTTCGGAGAGCAGGTCAATGGTCGGGCCATTGATCACCGTCACGGTGAGGACGGAGAACTGCCATTCGGCGCCTTCATGTTTGGTGGCCTTGGCAACGGTAGCGGCGGTGCCTTTAGGTCCCTGCAGGGTAAGAGCCAGGTCAGC
>JBGGMQ010000216.1:0-4667 GCA_041287975.1 Verrucomicrobium sp.
CGGCGAGGGTGCGACGTGCTTTTTCAAGATTGCCTTCCAGCTCCGGCAGGTTCTCAAGTTTGCTCAGATCCTGCACCATGCTGTTGTGGTCAGGGATGAGCTGCGGCAGCAGGT
Organism: Verrucomicrobium sp.; assembly: GCA_041287975.1. GTDB lineage: Bacteria > Verrucomicrobiota > Verrucomicrobiia > Verrucomicrobiales > Verrucomicrobiaceae > Verrucomicrobium. Next base: position 115 of record JBGGMQ010000216.1, read on the forward strand.
TGATGGCAGCCTGCACCTCGCGTTCGATGGGCTCCAGCCGGCGGATGTGCGCTTCCACCTCCTTGAGCTGACCCGCTTTGATATCGCGCTGCCGTTGCAAACCCCGCTGACCGATGAAGGGCAGGCCATCATAGTGGCGCGCCCTTCTGGCCAGCGCATCCCGCAGGCTTAGGCCGTCCGGCAGGATCGCCGAGCTGTGCTTTTCCAACTCCGCGAGAGTCTCCACGCAGATCATGTTGCCAAAGAGGTGGTCGAGCACCGCACGGGCCACTTCGTCCTTGGTCTCAATTTTCTCCGCCAGGGATCCGGGCAACACTTCCCGGGAAAGCGCCAGGGCTCGTCGAGGATGAATCAAAGATTCGGCTGCAGCGTGGACACTTTGCGAACCTGCTTTGAGATCCTGGTAGATCTTGAGCGAGTCTTCATAGTGCTGTTCAGGGACCACGACGGCAAATTTGTCCGTGAACGCGACTTCCAAAGCCTCGCGCCAACGCTCATCCGTCACCTCGCACAGATCGCGCAAGGCCCGTGCCGTAGGCTCACCGGGAAGCCGGGGCAACCGTTCATTCAGCGTGTGCAACAGCGGTTGCGGGATCGGTGGCAAACCCGATCGAAGGGCGGTGAGTTGCTGGCTCAGTTCCTCCTCCTGGCGACGCAGGACTTGCAGCTTCTGGGTCTCGTTGCTGATGGAGCGGCGCAGATCCTGGCACAACTGTTCCGCTGCTGACCTTAGTGCCGACAGGGCGGTAAACGTGGCATTGGCCTCGCAGCCATCCAGCGTGCGAATGGCCTTTTCCACCGCGCGACCATCCAGGGGCGCGACAATGGAAGCCGCACGCATTTTCTCCAACCACTCCCGGGCGTTGTCCACGCGTCGCCGCAGGCGGTCTTCCACGCGGGCCTGTAGATGCTGCAGCATCTCCACCCGGGTCTCCACTTCCTTCACCTGTGCGCTGAGCTGCCCGTAGAGCCGCCCTTCCGACGTTTCATTGAGCACCGCCAGCAAGCGTTCCCGCTCGGAGGTGGCATTGGCGATCTGGCGGTCCAGCTCATCCAGTTGCTCTTGTTCGGCAGCGTGGGCGACTTTCAGCTCAGCCAGCCGTTTCTCGCCACTCTCCACCAGTTGCAGGGCATGCTCGTGAGCCAGTTCACCATGGAGGTAGCGCGCCACATCGCGATCCCGTATCGAAGATTCCAGCTTCTGGGAGAGGTCACGAATCCTTTGCAGCCGGTCCAACTGGGCACGCAGGGATTTCAACTCCTGCTCATAGGCCTGGAAGTCGCGATAGCTCGCCGTCACATCCTCCACGGGCACCGACTCACCCGGCAGCACGAAGCGGCGGCAGAAGTCGTCAAAGCTCTTGAGGTTCGTGAATGACATCGCACTGGGCAGCAGACGGTCCAGCACCTCGCGGTTGAAATTCAGGTGCGCCGGGTTGCTCATGTCCCGCAGATACTCGCGGGAGGAGGCAAACGTGCGGCCGCCGTGTCCTTCGATCATCGCACGGAAGGCTGGCAACTCACTCGGTCGCTTCTTGCCGTCCAGCCATGCGGTCAGGAAGTCTGCCCGCTCCAGACTTCCCTTGCAGAAAAATGGGGTGATCTGGCCGTCATTCTCACTGGCATTGCGGAACTCCACGCGCAGGCCCCAGGTTTCCACCCGGCTGCCATCGGGCCATGAGAACTCCAGCGCCACGTATGTGGTGGCACCCTTGTCCCGGTAAAAAGTCGGTTGCCCGTTCTCCTCGCGTTTGGTGTCGAGAAGGCAATACCCCTTGAGCGTGCGGTCACTCTGCGTCCCCGTGGCACTGCGGTTGAAGTGGTGGCGCGCTTTTTCCGGACCCACCAGCACCAGCATCACAAGGTCCATGAGAATGGATTTCCCGGAACCCGTCAGCCCGGCGAGCACGAGATTGCCTTTCACCATGAGGCTGTCCTGGTAGCCGTACCAGTTCAGGGCATGGATCTTGGTGAGGCGGATGGCGCGGCTGACCCGCCTTGCTGAGGCACTGGTCTCGACAGCGCTGAAGTCTTCCTCCGGCTCGCTGGCCTCCATCATTTCCATCATGGGGGTGGGGGATCCTTTGTCTTTGGCGTTGCTCATGCTTCCTCCTCCGTGCCAGCAGCCTCTTCATCTGCGGCCGGGCCTGCCGCGACCGCAGACTCCTCGCGCCTGAACACCGCGGCACTGCGGGTCCACTCAGCAAAATCTTGGAACGGCACCACCCGGCGAATGGCGGGCAGTACTTCGATACCCGACTCTTCAAAAGGCTCTGAGGCTGTGAACCGGATCAAATTGTACCGCGCCGCCTGGCGCAGGATTTCCTTTAACCGGGTGCGGGTGGGCAGACTGGCGATGTCCGGCAGCAACTGGTCTTTCAGCAGCGCATTGAGCTCGCTCACCGTGAGCAGGGCTTGCGTCTGGCCTTCGTCCCGCCAGCGCACATCTCCCGCATACCAGAGCGCCAGCCACACTAGCGTGGCATCCTGGCGCAAGCGCAGTTGCAGGCTCGCCTGCCGCGGCAGGGCCTGCACCATGCGCTCCTCATGCAGCAGGGCCACATCCAGACCCAGCAGGGCGGTAGTTTCCCGCAGCCATTCGAAATTCTGCCGGCACCAGTGGTACAGCGCAGACTGACCCGCCTCCAGGCCCAGGATGGAGCCATGCGTCAGCAGCTCCTGCAGCGCATCCCCCAAGTGTCCGCGATCTGCCTCGGGGAGGCGGAGCAGGGACTCAGGCGGCTGATCTACAGCCAGAAAGTCGGGGTCGTGGGAAAGCATGGGAATTGGGAGTTAAGGGTTATGCGTTATGCGTTAGGGGGGGTGTTTGGGGATGGGAGTGGGAGCCGATGGAATCTCATAACGCATAACATCTAACTCCTAACGTTTCCCCCTCACTTCTTCACCAGGCGGAACCGCTCCACCTTCCCTCCCGGAAAAGCGTCCAGCTCTGGAGCTTCCGTTTCCTGTTCCTGGCGGTCTGTTTCCAGGCGGTAGCGCGCGTCGGGAGACTCCGCGTGCAGCAGCAAGGCCAGCAGGTCTGCTGTGCTGCGGGATTCCCCCCAAGGCAGATCCGCGCTGGACAGCGTGGAGCCTTTGCCGCCGGGGATGTCATTGACGAACGCATTGGCCCGTCGCACGGAGAGCGAGTCTCGCAGTGCCCGTTCCATGTCGCGAAGGCCCGCATCGCGATCCTCGTCGGTGATTTCCTCGTCCTCCATGCTCTCCTGCTCAGTGGCCACGCGACGATTGGGCGGCTCATACAGGGAGTCCCGTCCGGCGGGCAGCAGCGCCTCCGGCAAACGGCACGCCGGCAGCTCCGGGTCCAGCTCCCAGTTTCCGGTGAAGCGCCGGCCTTTCAGCATGCTGTTCACCTGCTCGAAGAACTCGCGAATCTCTCCGCGGCGTTCCCCCGTCACCTCCTGAAGGTAGCGGAACCGTGCCAGCGAGCGACGCGTGAAGTCAGCCGTGCGGCGGTCGATCTCATCCGCCATGGGCAGCACCATTTCCAGCAGACGGGCCAGTTCATCCAGTGCATTGCGCACACAGGCCCGGGCCGTCTCCGCGCTCATGCCGTCATGCCGGCGCAGGTACTCTGTCTGCATGGCTGCCATGGTGTCAAAGCTGTCCATGAGGCGTTCACCAATCCGGCGCACCGCGTCAGGCAGTCGCGTGGGCAGCCGGGCGCGCACCAGTTCCGCGTAGCAGGCATGGGCGATCTCCTCCGCGTACTTGTCAAACACCATCTCCAGGTTCCCCTTGAGTGTGTCCTCCTCCAACTGCCGCCGCGTGAGGCGTTGCACGGACTTCTGCATCGTGCGCAGCTCATTGAGACCCTGGCGCGCGTAGCTGAGGCAGTTCTCCACCGTCTGCCACGGCCGCTCGATGATCTCCACCTCGTTGAAAAGCAGGGCACACACCGCCAGCAGCTTGTCCGTAAAGACCGCCGCATCCGGGTGGGCAATCTTGCGCAGGGCCAGCATCATGGTCGAGCTGTGCGCGTCAAAATACACCCGCCGTTGCCAGTCCCGCCGGGGAGGCTCCTCCAGCCAGCGGCAGCGCACCAGATGATCCAGCACCTGCCGGGCTTTTTCCCGCACCGAGAGTGCCGCGGCCTCCAGGGCCTCTGCGCTGCTGACCGGGCTTATTTCCCCCTCCGGGCTCAGCACCTCCGGCTGAAAGTCGGGGTGATCCGCCAGAGTCTCCGCAATCATCGCAATCGCCTCCTCCCGCCCCAGCCCATCCGGGCGCTCATTCGCCTCCCGGTCCAGGCTGTCCAGCACATCCACGTACACCGGCGCATTCTTCCCGCTGAGCACGCGGAAGAACGCGAGGTCGCGGACCTCGCGCAGCAGACTGGTGGAAAGAGGCTCCATGGCGGAGAGTGAAACGGGCGGAAAACGGAGTGGCAGAACGAGAACACTGCGACAGGATCGCCGACTGCGCCACTATTTCGGTAGTGGGAGCAGCAGGCAAGAGCCCATAGTCGTGGTAGCCTTAGCTTAGGTGCAACCACGCCAGCCCTTTGAAATTACGGAAATCCCCGTCAAAGC
>JBGGMQ010000217.1:0-5940 GCA_041287975.1 Verrucomicrobium sp.
TCCTTCACTGACACCAAGGATCTTGCTGATTTCGGCATGCTGCAGTCCTTGGATATCGTAGAGGGACACGACGGTCCGGTGGTCTTCAGACAGCCTCATCATGGACTCGTTCAAACGTTTCTGGAGTTCATGGATGTTTACGTCCTTCAGCGGGTTGCCGCCTGAGGTGAGTTTGATGAAATCCGGATCATTCTGGATGCCGCTGTCCACGTCATCCAGGCTCAGCTTCGTGTGCCGGTTTCGCTTTTTCAGGAAGTTCAGCGTCATGTTCACGCTGATGGAATAGATCCACGTGTAGAACGTGCTCTTCCCCTGAAACCGCTTCAGGGACCGGTAAGCCTTGGCAAAGATGTCCTGCAGCAGGTCAGCCGTGTCCTCCCGGTTGGACGTCATGTTGTACACCAGTCCATAGAGCTTGGGCGTGTACTTCCTCACCAGATCGTCAAAAGCGCGCGTGTCCCCATCTTGGGAGCGCTCTACGAGTTCCTGGTCGGGATCGGGGTTGAGGGGCCGTTCGGACATGTTGCAAACCATGTGGGAGCATGGCGTTAGGCTAGACAAACATGCGGGCAAGCTCCCGCGCAAGTTTTTCTTGTTCAACGGCTACGAAGGGTTCTTCGCGCGGAACATTTTCACCGCCACATGATCCACACCGGGTAGGATACGTTTCCGCAGCGTCACTGCGACGCTGACGACTGCGCTCGAAGCTAAAAAATGCTGAACCAGCTCACTGGCAAGGGTTTCCAAAAGTTGGCGGGGCTGGGCTGCCGCGATCCTGCGGGCCTCCAGCGCTGCCACCGAATAGTCCAGCGTGCGCCCTAAATCATCCTCCATGGAGTCGAATCCGCCCTTCAACCCAAAGGTGATGTCCGCCGACAGCGCCTGCCAGTCCTCCCGCTCCTCCGCCGGCACGCCAATGCGCACCGGGAGGTCCAGTCCTACAATCTCGATCAGGTCAGGTGAAGTCATGCCGGGAACGTCTACACCCGATCACACCAGACCGCGACGGGAGATCTCCTCCATAAGGACTCGAGTCGGGATATTCAGATCCTGCTGCAGGGCGGCTGCCCATGTCAGCCACTGCCAGGCCTCGGCCTCATCATTGAGCGTCACTTGGGGCTCGGAGTCCTCGCAGACTGCCAGATAGTTGAGCAGGAGGAAGTGCGCGCTGCGCTCAAACTCCGGCGGCTCAACGCAATCCTGCACCATCACGAACTGCACTTCCCGCAAAGCCAACCCGGTCTCCTCCTGGATTTCCCTGCGCAGAGCTTCCTCACAGGTCTCCCCCCGCTTGATCTTGCCGCCGGGAATGCCCCAGCGGTCACTCCATTTATGGGTCTTCAGCAGCAGCACCTCCCCTGCTTGATTTAAGATGAGAGCCCCAACCGTGGCCAGAGGGTGGTGGACGGCATGCTTTTCCGTCGTATGGGCCGCCCGTACATCCCATCCGCCCAGCAGACGGGGCAATTGTGCCAAGCTCCTCACCAGGATCTCCGGCGCGGCCTGGAGCAGCACACCGGCCGTCTCGTATCCTGTGACGGTGGCAATGGAGAGCACCCCGCCAGCGTGGGCAGCTTCGATGTCGTGCCGCATGTCACCAATGAAGGCGGTCTCCTCAGGCCGGAGGTCGTGGATCTGCAGGATCTCGTGAATCGCCAGACGCTTGTCGACAACTCCGCAGTAGGCCGCCTCAAAGAAGTCCCGCACCCCATTGGCTCGTGCCTGTGCTTCAAAGTGCTCCTGAGGAGCGCTGCTCAGAAGAAACAACCTCCGTCCTGTGGCAGCAGCATATTCCAGAAACTCACGCGCATGCGGCAGCAGGGGCACCACGTCGTCGCCCACGGGAAAGTGCTTCAAGTACAGCCCCTTCACCTCCTCGATATCGAAACCAGGAAGCATCTCGTGATAGAACTCGGTGTACGGCAACCGGAACACAGTCCGAAAGGCGTCCCGGTCCAAAACCGGCTTTCCATAGTGATCCAGCACTCCATTGGTCGCGGCCAATACACCCCCCAGATCATCTGCAAGGGTACCGGACCAGTCGAGGAGGAAGTTGCGGATCATCGTGGAGCTTGGCGGGAAGGGGCGGCCACCCTAGTCCGCTTCAAGGGAGACTCAAGACAGGAAGAGTGCCGGAGCGAATTCCGACTCGCTGCCACTATCGCAGTTTCCCAATCGCCATGGGCTTTTCGGTGCAATTTTTATTTCCTATATCCATCCACTTGTCCCACTGGCCCACGCCATCCATTCCCCCGGGGATTCACTGACAGACTTCTTCATGCGCGTTCTCATTACAAACAATTCCCTCTCCGCCCGCGCGGGCACGGAGCTGGTGGTTTATGAAATTGGCCGTGAGTTGCGCCGCCGCGGGCACGAGGTGGCGGCCTACAGCTCCACTCTGCCCCTTCTTCACGAAGCCGTCATCCACAGCTGGCAGCAGCGCACGAGGGGCACTCCGGAGTGGGAGTTAAAAAGGGCAGAAGAGGATCGGAGAGCCTCCTTGGCCTAACTGCGCCAACTCGCCGTGGCCGTCCGGGATGTGGAATCGCTTCACGTCACCCATCGGAGCATGCTGAAGCAGCTCGAGTCGTCCGCGAAAGCGAGTAAAAAGCTCGCCCGTACTGGGCAGGACGCACAACTGGTGAAGCAACTGCGCAACCACTGGTTGGGACGCATCGCCCTGAATTGGTGCGGACGCAGGAACTGACTGATCCGCACCCCGATTGCAAACTAGGCCCGGATAAGACGCCGACGGCGCAAGATGGCAACCACTCCTGCGATGCTGATCAGCATGGCACCCGAGGCCTCAGGCACCGGAGTCACTCCAAAGCTCACCGCATCAAGGAAGTTGCCCACAGAGATATCTCCGGTCGCGGTGGAAACCGCTCCAAAGCTAAAGCGGTACAAGCCGCCCACCACCGAGGAGAAAGCATCATTGACGGTGTAATACACCCAGCCATCGGTGCCAGTGCTATACTGGTTGCTGGAGAGGTTGCCGTCCACCAGAATGACGTCATCCGACGTCCCGAAGGTGCTGTCCCCTCCAGCGAAGGTGATGTCGACACGCAAGGTGTCGACCCCGGCGCGCCCGCGATGGGCAAACGCGTAATCCACCAAACCCGCCTCACCGATGGTGACATTCTGGTAGAGTCGGGAGTTTTCGTGAGCATTGATCTCAGCGAATTGGGCGCCCTGATAGGCAGTCACGCCTTGAAAGTCTTCCCAGAGTTCAATTCTGCCCGTGGAGTCTGTGGTCGACCACCCAGGAACCGTGGTGAGATTATTATTGTAGGTGCCTGCGGGGATATCAGGCAGCTCGAAGCCTCCGTTGATCAGTTGTCCGAAGGCTGCGGCATTGAGGCCAATCAGGCCGAGGAGGGTCAGAATTGCCAGTTTCATCGTGATCGGTTTGGGAGTGCCTGGTTGAGCGCCTCTGTATGCCCCAAGGTGTGGAGGCTATAGCGGCTGCGATGCGTCTCATAAATAATACCAACTCGCGAAAATGCACGCTCAATTTTGCAAAAACAATAATTGCATCATGAATTATCCCAAAAACAGCTCAAAATCGCTCATTACTATCGCATTTGCGATGCGTTTTATGAAATCCTCTCAAATCATTGAGAGACGTCTAACCGCCGTCAGGCTCGAAGTTGGCAATAATTTGGAAATGTTGCGTTCCAGAAAGTTGCAAGTTTGAAACGAACGTCGCAGTGGCGAAGTACGATTTGCTAGGCTTCGCCCCATTTGGACTTGGATCCCTGTATTGAATCCCTTCTCGCTCACCTCGCGGCCCAAGACTCATGCGCGTTCTGATCACCAACTATTCCCTGAACCAACGCGCCGGCACAGAACTGGTGGTGTATGAAGTGGCCAGCGAACTCCGTAGACGCGGCCATCAAGTGGCAGCCTACAGCTCCCAACTGGGAGAGGTGGCAGAGATGCTGCGCGCCTCCAGCATTCCCGTCATCACCAGTCCCGAAGACTGCCCCTGGGTGCCCGACATCATCCATGGTCAGCACCATCTGGATGCGATGACCGCCATCATGGCTCTGCCGGGTGTGCCCGCCATCTATCACACTCATGGCGGCCTCCCATGGCAGGAGCGACCGCCCACTCACCCGCGCATCCTCCACTATGTTGCCATGTGCCGCGATCTCGCCGACACCCAGTGGATTGAACTCTGTCTGCAGCCCGCTCAGATCAGCGCGGTCCCCAACTGGGTGGACCTTTCCCGATTTCGCAATTCCCGCAGTCCGGGTCCTGATCCCAAAAGCGCGCTCCTCTTTGGAGAAGGTCTCGGTGATCCCTCCATCAAGGAAAAACTCGCGCCCGTCTTCGCTGCCCAGGGAATCCAACTGCAAAACACCGCTGACTGGACGGCGGATGAGCGTCGGGCCCCTGAACTCGTCCTCCCCCGGTATGACATCGTCCTTGGCTCGGGTCGCTCCGCCCTAGAGGCCATGGCTTGCGGCTGCGCTGTGGTCATCGCGAACCCACAGTGCTGCCTGGGCTGGGTACGACCGGAGTATTTTTTTGAACTCCAGCGGCAGAACTTCTCCCCCAAGCGGGCGGATGCGGCCCTCAATCCCGACCTGATCACCACCTCCCTGGCGACCTACGATGCCGAAGCGGCAGTAGAAGTCACGGCTCTCGTCCGCGAACGTTGCACGCTCACCCACGCGGTGGATGAATTGTTGCACATCTACGAGGACACTCTCGCCCTGTGGCCTCGCGCCCAGGCAGAAATCGATCCCGCTTCAGAGAACCACGCCGCGTACCTCTATCTGCGTTCGCTGGCCTCCGCTGTTCGCGACGTCGAATTCCTCCAGGTGACAAGCCGCAAGCTGCAAAGCGAAGTCGACCAACTCACCAAAGAGCGTGATAAACTCGCCGCTCAGCAGCCCAAGCTGGACGAACTGAGCGAGAAAAACCGGGAACATCAGACCACCCTTTTTCACCTCCGTGAGCACTGGTTCGGACGTCTGGCATTGAGCCTAAGCCGCAGGAAAGAAAACACTCCCCGGTGCCCGAAAGCCAAAAAAAGCGACTGAGAGGTCTGAAAGCGGACCGATCAAGCTCCAGCATCGCGGGGATGCCTGGAGCCATTCGGATCGCCGAAATCACGGGATCACTTTTCCTTCCACTCAATCTGGGTGCCTGCGGGCAGCATCTTCACCGCGCGAGCGATGTCCCAGTTCGTCAGGCGGAATCCGCCCAAGCCCTCTTGAGTATTCATCTTCGCGGGAATGCTTGTGCCATGCAGTCCGTAGGGCAGCGGCTCGACCGCCTTGCCCCGGGCCAGGTTGATCCAAACAACGCCCACAGGATTGTTGGGACCGGATTCCAATATTTCCTCGTCCACCAGCGCTGCCTTTGAGGCAACGGGTGCCGCAGGCGTGACCGCCGCAGCCCCCTCTTCCACGTAAATGGGGGAAGCAGGCCCCTTGGGTGCCTCCTTCGGCTCACGCATCGTCGCCAGCCGCGGCGCAGGAATCGCGTCCAATACCATCCAGAAATTCCGCCCCCGCAATCCAGGACGTGCGGAAACGACCGGCATCACGGCCTGCAGTTTGCCTCCTTTGCGAATTTCCAGCCGCGTCAATCCGACGATCGCCGCCGTCACAGGCTCATCAGCGTCGGCAAGTGGCTGCAATGAGCCCTCAAGGGCGTGCTCAATTTCAAACGGAAACACATTCGGAACACGGATGTTCGCCCCCGCGACCGGTTCCCCTTTGATCTTGGGGTTCTGCCTTCTGAGGAAGGTCTCATCGCAATGGAAACGCTCTGCCAGGAATTCCCAAGCGCTACGGTAGACAAGTACCGGGGAGGCCTTCAGCTCTGCATAGGTTGGCTCATACTCCACCGGACCTTTCGCACCCGTTTTCGAAGGCGCAGCTTTGACCACCTTGGCGGTGCCTTTGGGCGGGGCCTTGATAAAGA
>JBGGMQ010000218.1:0-5168 GCA_041287975.1 Verrucomicrobium sp.
AGCGGGTAGACTTCTGGACGCTCCCAGAGAACAGGCATGGCTGCCGAAATGCCCAGGATGGGAAAGCAGAGGCTCTGCATCGGGAGGCAGAGCAGTGCCAGGAAAACGCGCGAAAGGGAAGCTGGAAGGAGCATGCGGGCAGGACGCCAGGGGGTGGATGTGCGTCCATATGCCAGTGTATTAAAAACAGGCCAGTGGTGTCCAGCTATGAATGGCTCGATGGACCTTCTACAGGTTTAGGGCTTCCCCCATCGGACGATTCTTCTTCATTCTCCTCGGAAGATCTTCCCTTTCTCGACGACTTCTGACTGCCGACCGTAGGACGAGGCCGTGTGACGTCCACCTTGGCCGCGCCATCGAGGATGGCCAGCCCTTGATGCTCGGAGTCGTGGTCGGCATCTGATGGCGACAGGGGGGCCAAAACGGCACGCTCTAGGCGAACATACGAGAGGAGAATGCTCATCTCTTCGGAGGAGTCATTGCTGCCATGAAGAGCCTTGAGGTGGAACTCCAGGGCATCCAGTTGATTGAGCATGTCCTCAGCGAGGGCGGCCTCATTTTGGAGCTGCTTTTGATAAATTTCTGCGGCTTCGAGCAGTGCCTCATCCTCCTCACTGGCGGCGGTCCCGCTGCGTGTCACGAGAGGACGAAAGCCTTCCCGGCTGATCCGCTCTTCCGGTGCGAGAGCCTTCCATGACGCGGGGCTGGTGTCTGCCTTCACCAGCATTTGTTCCCACAAAGCCTCCTGTTGCTCGCGAGCGGCCTCAGGGACGGAAGGGGCGTGGCAAATGCGGGTGAGCCAGCCGTATCAGAAACTTGGAAGGACATGGGGCAGAGCTGAGGTGTATTGAGGTGAAGCCTCTTGAAACAGAGAGGTGGGGTGGAAACGGACAACATCCAATTTCTCAAAGATGACTCTGCCCAGCCCCCCTGGAGGATTACAGTCGTAGTGAAAGGGTTGGTTCCAGTGTCGTTGAGACGAAGAGTGACCGGCCTTCACATAAGGGCTTGCCTGAGGCAGCGCGCATGCAGTAAATATCAAAGCACCATGAGTGGCTTGAAGATTCCCAGGGTAGTATCGATGTGCCTCGCGACTGTGGTGCTGGGAGGTTTGCTTGCTGTCACCCCTTTCGCTGCTGCCCAGCAAGGTTCCCGTGAGCATTTTTTGAAGCTGGATCTAGCCCCGCTGTTGTCTCTTCCGGGGCTCTGGCAGACTTCCCAGGATCAGATGCTGAGCAAGTTCAGCGCCGAAGGTTTCGACTCCAATCCCTACGTCAGCTGGCAGGGCAGGAAGGAGGGAGGGCGTGATCTAGCTCTTTTTTCCACCCGTCCGTACGGGAATGTAAGCGTGGATCTGAGTCTGTTTGAGAAAAAGGTACCCGTGGAAAGGGCGATGGTGGAGTTTCGCGAGGGTAAGGCGGTCCGGGCCCAATTTTTGGTAAGTGCCCCTGGTGGGGCGGCTGCCAGTGCTGAAAAGGTGCAGGAGCAGAAGCGGGCCTGTGAGGCAGCGCTTAGCAGCCTCTTTGGTGCCCCTGCCGCGCCTTTGCACCGGGCCTTTGGTAGCAAGTCTGAGGAAAAGTCGGATTGTGTGGTCTGGCAGACGGACAAGGGCGTGGGTTGTCTGGACTACTCCAAGACCAGTGGGTTGTTGAAGTTCTCCCTCGCGACATCAACCGTCGGTGTCGATGCTCTGGCGGCATTGTATACTCGTGACGGTCCCGATGACCCCTTGGCCTCCACGGACAAACTGGCCTTCTTCCTGAATCTGGACTCGATGCTGTCCATGCCAGATCTATGGGATCTAACACCCGACAAGGTGGAGAAAAAGTTTGCCGTCACTGGCATGAAGGATCCGCCCTACTATCAGTGGCTGACGGCGGACAAGGCGGGGGTGCGATTCACCCGACGCCCTTTTGGCAATGTCGAGGTCGACCTCAGTCTCTTCAATGGCACGGTCCCGGTGGAGGAGGCAGTGGTGGAGTTTGTGAATGGCAAAGCCGCCAAAGTCTCGGTCTCTCTCTACAATCGGGGTGATAGTGGCGAGATGGAGCGGCCTGCCTTCGAGCAGCGGTACAAGACCGCCGGTGTGGCGATGGGTAAAATGCTGGCTTCCCGGCCAACGGAACGCAAGCCCAATGCGCAGACGGCCATCAAGATCAGCGGCTGGCTCTGGAATTCGCCGGCGGGTCTGGCGGCATTGGAATACAACACGGAGGCCCTGACAGGCCCGGCGGCTCCCGAATTTCTCCGAATCAAGCTGGCGGCTCCGGGACAGAGGGAGAGTTTCTTCCAGGATAGCGGCCAGACCATTAGGAAGACAGCTCTGGGAAGGTCTGAGCTCGTCAAGTTTGTAAAGCGCGAGGGCAGTGGCGACATCTACGTGGGTGGCGTGCCCATGGTGGATCAGGGAGCGAAGGGGTACTGCGTGGTGGCTTCCTGCCAGCGTCTCTTTGGCTACCTGCGCATCCCATGCGACCAGCATGAGCTGGCTCAAGTGGCCGAAACGGATGCGGATCGCGGCACCAATCCCATGGTGATGGAGGAGGCCCTCAAAAAGATCGACTCCCGCTTCAAGGTGAACTTCAAGCCCCTGGCGTACCGGATGCGCGGCGGCGGGCTGGGGGTGCCTTCAGGGACGCGGGTGGCAGACGTCAATCTGGCCCGTTTCCAGAAATCCATCCAGGACTACACCAGCAAAGGCGTGCCGTTGCTCTGGGCGCTGCAATTGGGCCTTTTTCCCGAGGAGCCGCAGATTTCGCTTCAAGCAGGCGGCGGGCACATGCGTCTGATCTTGGGGTGCAATGCCGCGAAGGGGGAAATTATCTTTACGGACTCCTGGGGTGCTGGGCATGAACTGAAGCGGATGAAGATTCAGGACGCGTATCAGGCGACGCTGGCTGTCTATGTGATCGAGCCCAAAGATTACTGAAAATTGCTCATGCCTGGTGGGGGGATTGCGGCGATAGCGGCCTCGGATGGAAACCTTCTTCGAATGCCTCAAATCGGGCTTCTCCCACATTATTCCAGACGGGCCTGACCACGTCTTGTTTGTGCTGGGGCTGTTTTTGATGTGCCGGGAGGTGGGGTCTCTTTTGTGGCAGATCACCTTGTTTACCCTGGCACATTCACTGACGTTGGCGCTGGCCTTGTGTGGTATCGTGAGCTTGCCGGACAAGCCGGTGGAGATTCTCATCGCGCTTAGCATTGCTTTCATCGCATTGGAAAATGTGCTGGTGCGGGACCTTAGTCGTTGGCGTCCCTGGGTGATTGTGGGATTTGGGCTGATGCACGGTTTCGGCTTTGCGGGGGCCTTTGTGGAGTCTGGCATTCCACTGGGTGAACCCGTGATTGCGATCGTGGGTCTCAACTTGGGGGTCGAGCTCGGGCAGCTCGCCGTCGTGCTCCTGGCTGCGGCAGTCTTTGGCAGATTTTGGACTCGGTCCTGGTATCGGCGGGCGGTGACGGTGCCCGGCTCTCTGGCCATCGGGGGGCTCGGCCTCTCGTGGGCGCTTATGCGGCTGGCATCCTAACGGTGTAAACAGTCCGCTAGCGACGCTTGGTAAAGGTTTGCAAAACGCTTGGATGACCATACTTTGCCGGGCGATGCGTCCCAACCCCGTCTTTTTGACCCTTTCCGTGCTGTGGCTCATGCTCAGCCTGCCGTTTGCGTCTTTGCAGGCCCAGTCACCCCAGTCGGGGCAGAAGGGGGCGGCAACGATGGCTGCAGGGCCTGGCCAAGCCAGCGCTGCTGCTCAGGCTGAAGCCTCTGCGTTGGATGGGGGGATTGGTTCCATCAAACACAAGATGGGGCTTCTCTTCTACCCGATGGTGGCGCTCTCGCTGTTCACCCTCGCTTTGATCTTTTTTAACGGGTTCACCATCCGGCAGAATGCGGTGGTCAGTGATGCTTTCATGAACTCAGCCGATGCTCTGATCCGCAAGCAGGACTACCTCGGGCTCCTGGCGGTGTGCAATCGACGCAATGAGTGTGTAGCCCGTGTCACGGCCAAGGCACTGGACTTTGCCACCAAGAACCCGACGGCCAGCTTTGATGAAGTGCGTGAGGTCACGGAGGCCGAGGGCAGCCGCCAGGCGAGTCTGATCCTGCAGCGTATCTCGTATCTTGGGGACGTGGGATCCATCGCTCCGATGATGGGACTGCTCGGTACGGTGTTCGGTTTGATTACCTCCTTCAACCAGATCTCCCACACCCAGTACGCCGGCAGTCAGACCGTAGGCGTGGCCGCTGGGGTGTATGAAGCGCTTTTCTGTACGGCGGCTGGTCTTATCATCGGTATTCCTGCCCTTATGATTTACGCGATGCTTCGCGGCAAATCCCAGCGTCTGGTGTCTGAGCTTGAGTCGGCCAGCACGCATTTGATGGCTCTCCTCTCTGCCCAGTACAAGAGAGCTGCCCGTGCAGCGGCGACCCGTGCCGCGACCGGTCCTGGCCATTCAGCGCATTCTGAACTGCCTGCGCTGTAGAATCGGAAATACTGTTCCTTTCCCGCTCTTGGCATGGCAGGCACCCTGGGTGTCCTGCATTGCTCGCAGAGATAAAAACGATCCGCATGAAATTCCGCAACGTCAGCAAGATTGAGCCGATCCCCCTGCAGCTGGCTCCGCTTATCGACATCCTGCTCCTGCTCCTGCTGTTCTTCATCATCACGATGAACATGGCCAAGCAGGAAACTGAAATTGAAATCTCTGTCCCTGCGGCTGAGGAGGGCAAAGTGAACACGGACCGATCCTACGGGGAGATCGTGATCAACGTCAAAAAGGATGGTGCCATCTCCATCGAAGGCCAGACGCTGACCGACGAGCAATTGCTGAACAAGCTTCAGCTCATCTCCAGCGTACACAAAGACCAGCCTGTGATTCTCCGGAGTGACGAGGACAGTCTCTACAAGTTCACGATTAATGTCTTGGATGTGTGTCAGAAGGCGGGCATTTGGAACGTGTCTTTTGCTACCCGGCCTCCAGAAGCAAACAATACCGCTGGTGCTGCCCCTGGCAGCCCCAGTCCCCCCCCCTCTGCTCCAGCTGCTGCTTCCGCAGCACCGTAGGATGCGACCATCCTTTTCCGCCATTTCATGAAGACCTCGTCCCTGGCCCGCACCGGAATTTTTGCCGCTACTTTCCTTGCAGGAGCGTTGCCGCTGGCCCCA
>JBGGMQ010000219.1:0-5639 GCA_041287975.1 Verrucomicrobium sp.
TCGCTGAGTTCGGCAAATAGACGAGGACATCCAGATGGGGTGTCTCGGCCTTGGTAAAGTAGATCCGAACCAGCCGCTGGGTGGCTTTGCCCTCCAGCGCATTCTTGTTTTCCAGCAGCACTTTGAGGCTTCCCCCTTCCAGCTTCTTCGTGGGTGTGCGCCCGTACATCTCCTTCGCGAATAGTTCCAGGAGTTCTGGCTTCCGTTTGGCGAGCCACTCCTCCTTGGTGGTGACCTTCGTGCCGTCCGCACACGTAAGCACATCCGGTATGGGCAGGTTGCCCACGCCGGCCTCTTCCTGATTGATCACTTCCTTGGGCGGAGTCTGAGCAGCGGTCTGGGCCATGGTAGAATGGGAGGCAGTGGAAAGCCATCCCATGCTGAGGAGGAGGCAGGCGACGGGCGAATATCGGGTCATGGGAAAAGAACCATGACGGAAGGCGAAACCTTTCGCCAGAAAATATCATCAGGCTTGCCTTTCGGCCGCTCACTGGCTCCAATGCTGCAAAAATGCCCGTCCCATTTTCAGCCGAACAGGTCACTGCCCTGGCTCCGGACTCTGCGTCCGTAAAAGCCGGGCGGGGATTGACCAACCCCTCCAAGTGGCCCACGCTCGGCTGCAATGACCAGGCCGCTTGGGGCGAGTGTCAGGGCAGTGGCTCCAAGCCCTACCAGACGCAGGTGGACTTCACGGGTCCAGGCTTCAAATGCTCCTGTCCGAGCCGCAAGTTCCCCTGCAAGCATGGCCTGGGCCTGCTCTTCATGGCGGTGGACCGGCCGGGTTCGCTGAAAGAAGGAGAGCCTCCCGACTGGGTGGCCGCCTGGCTCCAGTCCCGCCGGGACAAGGCTGAGAAGAAAGCCACTGCTGCAGAAACGCCCAAAGCCCCGGTTGACCCTGAAGCCGCAGCCAAACGCGTGGCCAAGCGTCTGGATCGCATGAAGGAAGGTGGCGAGGACCTCGCCCGCTGGATGGCAGATCAAGTGCGCCATGGCATTGCCGCCTGGCCGCAACAGCCGACCGCGCACTGGCAGTCCGTGGCCTCACGCATGGTGGATCACCAAATGCCAGGGCTGGAAAGCGAAGTCCGGATGCTGAGCGGTCTCGTGCACATGGGCGAACGCTGGCCCGCCCAGGCGATGATGCAAATGGGCCGGTTACATACACGGTTGGAAGGCCTCCAACGCTTTGAGTCGCTAGACGCTCCCCTCCAGGCGGACCTTCGTACAGCGCTGGGTTGGGCTCTGGACAAGGATGAGGTGGCCGCGAACGGAGAACGCCTTACCGATGCATGGGCCGTGCTCGGCCAGGACTTTACGGAACGCGAGCGCCTGTGGGAACGACGCACCTGGCTGCAAGGGCAGCGATCCGGCCGCTTCGCCCTGATCCTCGACTTCTCGCATGGGAACCGGGCCTTTGAGGTTCCCCTCGCGCCAGGCACCGTGTCACACGCGGAGCTGATCTACTACCCTTCCTCGTACCCACTGCGAGCCCTTCTATCCGGCCCGCCAACTCGTACCACGGCGCTGGATTCCCCCTTTGCCGCCGATCCCGACATTAATACCGGCTTGCGGAAATTGGCGACGGCGTTGGCAAGCAATCCCTGGCTCACCCAGTTCCCCATGAGCCTGGCTCAAGTCGTCCCTGTTTACCGGGACATGGGCCCGGAGGAACGGGCTCTCTGGTACCTGCGCGATCACACCGGCACTCTGCTGCCTCTTCCCTACCTCTCCGATCCGCTACATGGCTGGGAATTGATGGCCATTTCCGGTGGACGCCCTGTCACCGTCTTTGGCCAGTGGATGGGAGCCACGCTGCAACTCTTGAGTTGCTGGCATCCGGAAGAGGGCTTCTGCGCTTTCCAGGAGTCTGTTCAAGCCTAGTCAATCTCATAGGTCTTCATCTTCCCACCCACTCAAGAACTTTCAAACATGCCGGCACCGTTTTGGAAACAACTCAGCACTGTCGCTCTGCTGGGCACTTCGCGAAATCCACCCCTGCCTGAGTTGCCAGGCGAACTGCGGGAACTCGTGCCGTCAACCGAAGAGGACACTGCCTTGAAACTGCTCCGCACTGCGGCCGTTGCCGGATTGGCGCAGATCGCTGGCCACATCCCCGCGAAGGAAGAGGCCGCGATGCCGGAGCCAGCGGGAGAAGACGCACACCCCGTCTGCAAAGACGCCCAGGGGGTGGCGCTGCTCGCCCGCATCGTGGCAGAAGGCCCTGACCCTCTCATTGCCGAAGCATGCCAGTTGCTGGGTGCCGCTGGAATGTGCCTGCCCTACCGTCTGCTGCCGGCCTGTCTCACCGCAGCCCGCCGCACCAGTTCTCTCCGAGAATCCGTACTCAGTGCCGCAGGCACCCGCGGTGCCTGGCTGGCCGCACAAAACTCCGACTGGCGCTTCGCCGCCACGGCTGGCATCGAGGAAATAGACAGCCGTCAGTGGGATGAGGGCGACTTGGCCACACGAATGCGCTACCTGAAGGAACTGCGCCAGCGGGAGCCGACCCAAGCGCGGCAGCTCCTGGAGAAAACGCTGCCCCAGGAGTCGGCCCGTGACAGGGTGCTCTTGCTCTCCGCCATTCGGGACAATCCCGGCCTGGAAGACGAAGGCCTTTTGCAGAACCTGCTGAGCAATGACCGGAGCAAGGAAGTTCGCACCCTTTGCGCCCGGCTCCTCTCTGCGCTGCCCCAGTCTGCCTTCGCCCAGCGCATGCAGGAACGGCTCGCTCCTTGCATCACCACAGAGAAGAAGCTCTTCCGCACACACTGGGTGGCGGCTCCTCCTCAGGCCTTTCCCAAGGATGCCGCACTGGATGGCATCGAGGAAAAACCACCGGGGGGACTCAAGCTGGGCGAACGTGCCTGGTGGCTGCGGCAGATCGTGGCCCGCACTCCCCTCTCCTGGTGGACTCAGCACACCGGCATGTCGCCTCTGGAAGTGGTGCTGTGGTCAGCCAAGACGGAATGGAAAGACGCCATCGTCAATGGCCTTGCTGAAGCCGTGACCCTTCAGGCCACCGACCCGGCGTGGATCAGCGCCATCCTCAATGCGGAGGTCCTTCCCGTCCAGGAGGCGGTCGAACTCATCGCGGCCCTCGATGAAGCCGAACAACGCGAGGCCTGGCAGAAACTCGCCTCCACCGGCCCCTCCTTCTCATGGTGGTTGAAACAGGTGCTGAAGGCCCGCATCACCTGGACCACCGCCTTCTGGCTGTCCATGGAGAAGCGCCTCACCGCCCATCTCCATACGGATGCCGCCCAGTATGACTACGAATTACGCAGCCTCCTCCCCGAACTCGCCTGCCGCGTCCCCATGGCTGCCACCACCCACCCCACTCCCTGGCCCACCACAGCCAAAAGCTGGCCCTCTTTCGAAGAGGCCGTCCACCGCTTCCAACAAGTCCTCGAGACGCGGGCAAAGCTTCGGGAAATTATAAATGTTAAATCATGAATAAATTTTCAAAGATTGTTTCCTAGAAACCCGCTCTCCTCAGTCATTCACAATTTATAATTCATAATTCATAATTTTTGTTATGTCCGTTCTTCGCCAGCACGCTGAAATCCAGTTCGCCCATGAGCTTGACGAACTTCGCAAGGCCGACACCCGGCAGCGACCCGCCAATTGGGAGCTGTCGCCGTGGGCGGTGGCCACTTACCTTCTCGGGGGCAAGCTTGAAAACGGGTTCGAGGTGACCGCCAAGTACATTGGCAGTCGCCGGCTCATCGAGATCGCTGTGGCGACCCTGGCCACGGACCGGGCCCTGCTGCTCTACGGTGTGCCGGGCACGGCCAAGTCCTGGGTCTCGGAACACCTGGCGGCGGCGGTTGCAGGAGACTCCACCCGCTTGCTGCAAGGCACGGCGGGCACCAGCGAGGATCAGATCCGCTATTCCTGGAACTACGCCCTGCTGCTCTCCAAAGGCCCCTCCCGGGAGGCGCTGGTTGCCAGCCCGATGATGCGCGCCATGGAGGAGGGACGCATCGCCCGGATCGAAGAACTCACCCGTATTCCCAGTGATGTGCAGGACACCCTCATCACCGTGCTGTCAGAGAAGATGCTGCCCATTCCTGAACTTAACGGTGAGGTTCAGGCAGTGCGCGGATTCAATGTCATCGCCACCGCCAACAACCGGGACAAGGGTGTCAATGAACTCTCCAGCGCTCTCAAACGCCGGTTCAACACCGTGATCCTCCCCCTGCCAGACAGCGAAGAGGAGGAGATCCAGATTGTGCAAAAGCGCGTATCCGAACTCGGCCGCGCCCTGGAGCTGCCCGCCGAGCCGCCTGCCCTCAAGGAAGTGCGCCGGGTGGTGCAGATTTTCCGCGAACTGCGCAGCGGCATCACTGCGGACGGCAAGACCAAGGTGAAGTCCCCCTCCGGCACACTCAGCACTGCTGAGGCCATCTCTGTGATCAACAACGGCATGTCTCTGGCCGGACACTTCGGTGACGGCCTTCTGAACGCCAGCGACATGGCCAGCGGTCTGCTGGGCGCGGTGGTGAAAGATCCAGTGCAGGACAGTGTGGTGTGGCGGGAGTACCTGGAGACGGTGGTGAAGGAGCGGGATGAATGGAAGGATCTCTACCGGGCCTGCCGCGACCTCGCCTGAGGCGTCAAAGCCCGGCATCCCTGGACCGATTCGTTGTTTCCTCATGGCCACCCCTGCCTCCAACGTCCATCTTTTCGGCATCCGCCATCACGGACCCGGCTGCGCCCGCAGCCTGGTGGCTGCGCTGACGGAACTGGCGCCCGACTGCCTCCTTATCGAGGGCCCTCCCGAGGCAGACACCCTTCTGCCACTCGTGATGGAGGAAGGCATGAAGCCGCCCGTGGCGCTGCTCATCTATGCCTCAGAGGATGCGCGGCGCAGCGCCTTCTACCCCTTTGCAGCCTTCTCCCCGGAGTGGCAGGCCATTCGTCACGGCATTCAGAGCAGCATTCCTGTGCGTTTCATGGATCTTCCCGTGACGCATGCGCTGGCTCTTGAGGCCAGGGATGAAGCCCCGGCGAAATCACCTGAGCAAGAGGAACCCTCTGCCGAAGAACCGGCGGTGGCCCCAAGTGACCCCGTAGACGACGAAACCGTCCTCACCGACGAGGAGCCCTCTCATGAGGACGATGTCCGTCATGATCCACTAGGCTGGCTCGGCAAGGCGGCTGGCTACGGCGATGGCGAAGAATGGTGGGAGCATCTGGTCGAGCAAAGGCACGACGGGCAGGATCTCTTTGCGGCCATCGAAGAAGCCATGACCGCAGTGCGCGCGGAGGCACCTGTCACCAAGGATGAAGCGGAACTGCGCCGCGAAGCCCTGCGGGAGGCGCACATGCGCAAGACCATCCGGGCTGCACAGAAAGAGGGGTTCCAAAGAATCGCCGTGGTGTGCGGAGCCTGGCATGTGGCGGCTCTGGCCAGGATGCCCTCGGCAGCATTCGACAATGAGCTGCTGAAAGGACTCCCCAAGACCAAGGTGGAAGCCACATGGGTGCCGTGGACTTACAGCCGCCTGGCAGCAGAGAGTGGTTACGGCGCGGGCGTGACCTCACCTGCGTGGTATGAACATTTGTGGCTGCGTCAGGATGCCAGCCTGCCCCGTTGGTTCGCACGAGTCGGCGCCGTCCTGCGGGAGGCCGATCTT
>JBGGMQ010000220.1:0-4909 GCA_041287975.1 Verrucomicrobium sp.
CCCCAATCGAGTGGCTGTTGCAATGGTTTACAACTTGATCGGCTCATCCGTCTTGCCCGTGATCACGCGGATCAAATACCTGCAGAAGAACACTGTGCTCAGGCTGAAACCCATGAGGAGAAGAGAGGCTTTCACCATGACAATTTCACCACTCCGGAATTCTTTCATGACGGGCACGAGTGTGGCGGCCATGACGATGAGGCTGGCGATCAGGCCAAAGAGGGATTGACCCCGGATGGATTTCGCCCGCTTGCTGTTGGCCAGCTTGATGATGGCATCCGCCTCTGCACCGGTGATCTTGTGACGCGTTTCCAGCCATTCACGAATTTCAAACTCGGGCGCGGCCAGGTACACTTTGTTGTCGACCTGCTCTTGAACGGTCCAGCGATGCGGCTCCCGCTTGGGGGCGTTGGGATCGCGCTTCCGTTCGTTCTCGGGGATGGGTGCAAACAGAGGATCATCCTGCCGGTCTACGACCCAGCGGGTGAAGACTCTTGCCAATGCCAGGGCGAGGAAACCCGCCGCTGCTAGTCCGACATAAAGCATCATGATGCCCGCTTCATTAGCATAGACGCTACCAATTCCCAGCAGAAAACGGCAACAGATGGCTCACGTGAAGGCTGTCAGTTCCTGCGCTGTGAGCTCCCGCCACTGCCCCTCGGGCAATTCATCGGAGAGCATCAGGGGACCGATGCTGCTACGGTGGAGCCGCACGACGCGATTGTTCACACGATGGAACATGCGCTTGATCTGGTGATAGCGCCCTTCGTGAAGTGCGACCCGCGCCGTCCGCTCCGAGATGATTTCCAGTTTCGCAGGGAGGGTGGTGAGATCTTCCGTGTGAAAGTAGAATCCCGCAGCAAATTTCTCGACAGCACCAGGATCGATAGGATGTGCCGTCTCGACCACATAGACCTTGTCCACCTTCGCCGCAGGATCCGTCAGGGCTTTGGACCACCGACCGTCATTGGTCAGCAGCAAAAGACCGGAACTGCTGCGATCCAGTCTGCCGGCGATGTGCAAGGTCTCCCGGTCTGGATGCTGAATCAGATCCATCACCGTGGGATGTTGCGGGTCACTCGTGGCGCTCAGGTATCCGGCAGGCTTGTGCAGCATGATGTAGAGCGCTCCTCCGCCCTCCTGCACCACCGAGTCGTCCAGAGTGACATGGCTGAACCTGTCCACAGGATGCTGGCCGTCACTCACGGTTTGATGGTCAACCTTTACCCGGCGTGTCGCGATAGCGTGCATCCCTGCCGTTCGCCCCATGTTGCCATGCTTTGCGATGAGACGGGAAAGAACCATGGAGAAAGGGGTTAGGCGTTAGGAGAGCGGGGTAAAAGGGTGTCGGTATTTCGTACAACTCCTAACCCATAACTCTTAACCCCTAACCCCTAACCCCTAACCTTATTCTACCCCTCCCGGCCCACATACTTCACGGCAAGCACCGTCAAGTCATCCGACGCCTCGTGGCTCTGGCTGTGGTGTTGGACGTCGTTGATCACCGCCTGGGTCAGCTGATCCACCGTCTTCTCAGTGTTGGCGGCAAGAAGGTTCTCCAATCTTTGATGGGTGTAGAGCTGCTGGGCACTGTTGAAAGCCTCGGTGACGCCGTCCGTGTAGAAGAAGAGCCGGTCACCCTTGGTCAGGATGAAGGTTCCCGTGGAGAAACCAAAACCTCGTACGAGGCCCAGGGCTGGGTTGCGGTCACTCTTGATGGTGTCGAGCTCTCCGGAATCACTTAGTCGGTAGGGTGGGGGATGCCCGGCATTGCAGATCTCCAGCGTGCCCGTGCGCACGTTGAGCACGGCATAGAGGAGCGTCACAAACATCCCAGTATGGGACTCATCACAGAGGGCGTCGTTCACCCGGGCCATGATTGCGGACACCGAACGCTCCGGGCTGGCATGGGCCTGGAAGAGCGTCTGCGTCATGGCCATGAAGAGGGCTGCAGGCACGCCCTTGCCAGACACGTCACCGATCAGGATGGAGAGCCGCTCAGGGTCCAGGAAACGATAGTCATAGAAGTCACCGCCAACCTCCCGGGCGGGCTGAATGATGGCGTGCAGGGCGATGGATGCATGCTCCGGCCAGTCCGCACGGTCGGACCACTGCTTCGGCAGCATGCTCATCTGAATGCGGCGCGCGGCATTCAGTTCGCCCTCCATGCGCTCTCTCAGGGTCGAGCTGTAGCGGAGCTCCTCCATCCGCATTTTCAGGTCGCGGGTCATTTTCCCAAAGGCCGCGCTCAAATCCCGGACCTCATCAATATGAACCGGTTCGTTGAAACGATGTTCGAGATCTCCGCCAGCAATGCGGCGCGCTGCTGCTGCGAGTTTGATCACGGGGCCACTCACGGAACGGGCCACAAACCACAGGCTTAAAAAGAGGCACGTCACCGCCAGGGCCACAATCAGGAGCATCTCGCCCAGCAGCCGGTAGGCATTGCGGAAGACCTCATCCGCCGGATACACCAGTGCCAGCATGAAGTTGGCTCCCGGTACCGGAGTGAAGGCCACCCAGGCGTCGCGCTGACCCAGAGGGTCGAAGGTTTTGATGAAACCCTCGCTACCTGGCATCATGGCGTGGGCCAGGCGGGGATTCACGTTTTCCAGCCGCACTTTCATCACCTTGGAGGCATCAGGGCAGGCGATGATGCGCCCTTCAGGGCTGAGCAGCAGCGCGTATCCCGTCTCGGCGGCCTTGACGGTGCTGAGCCCGCTAACGAGCTGCTCCAGGGAGATGTCGATCGTGGCCACGCCCCAGAATTCGCCCCGGGACCCATCAGGGTTCAGGCGGAAAAAAGGCATCGATCGGGTGGTCATGATGACGTTCCCACCGCCCTCGTCAAAGAAGGGCTCCGTCCAGAGCGGGTGACCCAGCCGCTTCGGCTGCTGGTACCAGTCCCAGAGGAAATGGTCGTACTCCGGCGGCTCCAGCACGCGGAATTCCGGCTTGCCGCTCGCCCAGTACGCATACGGGGCGTAGTTGCGCTTGTGGGGGATGAAGGTGCCGGGTTGAAAGGCCAGGCAGGTGCCGTAAATGCCCTGCGTCCGCTTCAGCACGTCCGTCAGGTAGCGCTGCAGTTCTTCGGGATCCTTCAAGACACCGCTCTCCAGCACCCGGGCATGCATTTCCGGGACTCGGGCAGCTTCTGCCAGCGTCCGATCCAGCCTCGCCGCATGAATGCGCACAAGATTCAGGGCGGACGTCTCCGCCTGATCCACGGCATTGCGGAAGATGCGAGCCGTGACAAGGCTCAGGATGATCAGCAGGAAGGCTGCGGAGGGGATGACGATCAGCCGCGTGAATCGCGATTGAAGAGAACCTTGAAGCAGCCGCCTGAACAACACCGGAGGGAGAGCGGAGTGTTAAGCGGCCTGCGCCTGGGGAGGCGCCAGTTGCTCCAGCGCGACTTCCCGGTTGTCGTACAGCTTCAGGATGCGGTCGAAACCGATGGTTTCGAACACCAGGCGCACGTTGGCGTTGAGCCCGCAGAAGGCGCAAACTCCGCCATCGTTCTCCATTTTCTTGGCGACGATCAAGAACACCCGAAGGCCCGCGCTATTGATGTACACAAGGTCGGAACAGTCCACCAGCAGGGCTCGGCTGGACTTTTCAGCCAGATCCACCAGCTTGGACTCCAGCTCAGTGGCAGTCAGCGTGTCCACCTGGCCGCTCAGTTTGACCAGGGTAAGGGTCGGTGAAATTTCTGATTCCAGGGTCATGGCAGGTCGGCAGGAGACGAGGGAGTGGACGGACAAACTCTTTTGGAAAGGACGAGAAGATTGCGCTGGCCGACGCGCTGGTAGTTGACCCGGTCCATCAAACTGCGGACCAGGTGAATGCCCAAGCCGCCTGGATCGCGGTCCTGCAAAGGGGCATTGATATCGGGAATGGGGAGGTCTAGGGGATTGAAGGCGCAGCCGTCATCCTCCACCTCTGCGCGAAGCTCGTTCTGATTGGTCACGAGTCGTAAAACAATCTCGTGAACGGTCGGGTTTCTGCTGGCGGAGTGGACGACGATATTTGTCACCAGCTCATCCAGAGACAGTTTTACGACGAAAACCATCTGTTCCGGCACTTCATGCCATTGGCCAAACTCCCGCACGATCTTGCCCACCAGTTCCGTTTCGCGGAGGTGAACATTGAGTTTCGTGCTGAGGCTTCCGGGCCGCATTTGTCAAGTATTGCCAGCTTGACGCATTGTGCAAGCAGGCATTCCCGGGCAGATCAAGGCTCTTTGCAAGTTCCTGCGGGTTCTTCGCTTGACGCTGGTGCCGCAGTTTCCATAGTCGCGGTCTCCCGTAACAGTGCTAGGCACCGCAGATTCAACGGCATTTTTCCATGAATATTCACGAATACCAGGCCAAGGAACTCTTTGATAAATTTGGTGTCGCCACCCCTCAGGGCAAGGTGGCGTCGACAGCGGAGGAGGCATTTGCCGCCGCCCGTGAAATCGGAGGAACCGGTCTCGTGGTGAAAGCCCAGGTGCATGCAGGTGGCCGTGGCAAGGGGACCTTCACCAATGGCTTCAAAGGCGGGGTGCACGTCATCAACACCGCTGAAGAGGCTCAGGACATCGCTGGCAAAATGCTGGGCCAGACCCTGGTGACCCACCAGACCGGCCCCGAAGGCAAGCTGGTGAGCAAGGTGCTCATCGCCAAGTCAGTAGACATTTCCAAGGAATACTATTTCGCCGTCCTTTTCGACCGCAGCTCCAGCCGTCACGCCATCATCGCCAGCACGGAAGGCGGGATGAATATTGAAGAAGTCGCCGAGAAGACTCCTGAGAAGATCATCAAGGAGTTTGTGCACCCAACGCTGGGCCTGCAGAGCTACCAGTGTCGCAAGATCGCTGCCGCTCTTGGTCTTCGTGGCGCCCTCATGAACCAGGCCGTCAAGCTTT
>JBGGMQ010000221.1:0-2617 GCA_041287975.1 Verrucomicrobium sp.
GGGTGGTCGGTGGTCTTGGCACACTTTCCACCCTCACCATCACCGCCAGCGCATCACAGGATTTTCGCAATGGGTTTCTCGGAGGAAGCCTGACCAACGAAAACAACCTCAGCCTGACTCTCAACTTCAATTCAGACACGGCTGTTCTCCAGCTCGGAGCAGCCAACACCTTTGCTGGCAAGACCATCGTCACCCGGGGCATCATGGAAGTGTCGACCCTTGCCGACAGCGGATCTCAAAGTTCCCTGGGCACCGGCAATTTTGATGTTGGCGCAGGAACCAGCGTCATCACCATGGGGGGAGGTACTGCGGCCGCAGCAGCCACACTTCGGTATACTGGGGCAACCAACTCCACGACCAATCGTGTGGTCGATCTTGCAGGAGCCGCCACAGGAACTGCGTTCACGGCGGTTACGATTCAAAACAACGGCACAGGCACCTTGAAGTTCACCTCGGCCTTCACCGCGACCGGGACCAGCACCACGGCCCGTCAGCTGACGCTCTCCGGCTCCAATACTGGCATCAATGAAATCAGTGGCCTCACCGACGCCTCTAATGCAGTAACGAATCTCATTAAAGACGGCATCGGAACATGGGCCATCACTGGTGCCAGCACTCACAGCGGCACGACCGCGGTAAACGCTGGAACGCTGCTGGCGAACAATGCCACCGGCTCCGCGACGGGCACGGGCAATGTTAGCGTGACGAGCACCAGCCGCCTCGGTGGCAATGGATTCATTGGGTCTGACACGGCCACGCAAAACATCTCCGTCGTAAGCACCGCCTTTCTGAATGTCGGCAACACCGGCGACATCGTGGGCCAGAGCCTGAACCTCAGCACCAGCGGCGTGGGTGTTATTTCCCTGAGCGGCACCATTGAGTTCGACATCTTTGGCAACAGCGGCGGCGTCAATTCCCTGGTGAACAACGACATCCTCATCCTCGACAGCGACACCAGCATCCAGATCACCGGCACCCTGCAGCTGACCGACACCACCGCCAGCTCCACCTGCTGGGAGATCGGCGATGCCTGGCAGTTGTTTGACTGGCTCAATGTCGGAGCGACGACGAAGGTGAGTGGGAATTTCGACAATTTGGTCCTGCCTGCTCTGGCGGCTGGATTGCAGTGGGACACCTCGAATCTTTACACCACAGGATTCATTTCCGTGGCAGCGGTGCCCGAGCCGGGGAGGGTGATGTTGCTGGGCGTGGCCTTGGGGGCGATGATGTTACGACGTGTACGCGGGCGGCAGCGGCAGAGTGTGTAAGAGGGGCAGTGTTGGGAGAGCGCGTGAAGCGACGAGGGGACTCTATCTCTGGATAGTCAAAGCTAGCGTCAGCGACTGGGAAAGGCGATCTCCGAATCGCCTGGGTGAGCGGAGGCGGGGAGGCTGCTTGCTGTATGACGGCTACAGCGGGAATGACGTCAACAGGCAAGGGGACCTAGAAGCGAGACGCTTCTACCACACTGGAATGCTCGGCTTCGCTGATGCCGGGCGTCGTTGTTTGCTCGTCACGGTCAACGGCGATTCGGAGATCGCCGCTCCTTGGACGGGGGTGCTTCACGTCAAGAGCGTAAAGCACGCACAGCGTCAGTTTCCCCTCATGTCTGGCGTCTGGTGTCTTCTCGTCTGGCGTCTCCGCGAAGCGGCCCTAATTCCCTGTCGCAGCGTTGGCCGCACCATTCCCACCCGTAGCTGGCGGATTGCCATCGACATAGCCGCCAGCTTCCAGGGTATCGACAATCGTTTCCAGCTGGGCTGCGGTGTCTTTGTTGTCGCGGATGGCCACGGTGGTCATGTTTTCGTCCAAGCGGGCGGTGAGGATGCTCACGCCGGCAACGCCGACGGAGGTGCCGGAGCCGCTGAAGGGAAGGTCTTTTTCACTGTCGGCGCTGACGGCATAGCCGGTCATTTTCTCGGCGACCTTGATCTTGCTCTTGGCGTTGCGGCTTTCGACATTGAGCTCCTTCTCCGTCTTGCCGAGGGCATAGAAGACGGTGGTGCTCACGTCATTGGTGGCGGTGGCGGAGATGACCATGCGCTGGTTCTCGCCTTTCAGCGCCACGAACATCTCGCCAAAGCCTTCGTAGGAGAAGTACTGCTTGGTATTGCCGGTGACGAGGGTGAGGATCAGGGTACCCTCGCCGCCCTGAATGGGGGCGATGTAGTAGCCGCTCTGGTAGGGGCGGTAGTTGATGCTGTCGCCGGTTTGTTCAAAGGACAACCGGTAAACGGCGACCTGGGCTTGGGCAGCAGACGCGACCCAGAAGCAGAGGGCCACGAGAAGCGCAGGGAGGAGGGACGCCGTTTTGTTCATCATCATGAGAGTGAGAGTGTATGAAACCCCGGTCCTGTTGTCGAGTTGCGTCGCACTGCGGAAAAAGTTTGTTCCCCGCGGACAATGCCACTCCACGAAGCTCCCCGCCCGCCCCAACACCCCTGAGCAAGGTAAACCTTGTACTCCGAACAGCTTCCCGCCTCGCGCCCACCAAGAACCAAGAACGCCCTAATACCTCCGCAACACCGTCCGCGCCGGCGGCTTGGAATCGTCGGTCTTCGGGTAGTCCAGGGTGTAGTGCAGCCCCCGGCTCTCGTGACGGCGCACGGCGCTGTCC
>JBGGMQ010000222.1:0-3420 GCA_041287975.1 Verrucomicrobium sp.
TTGTGCGGGCGTCAGGGGAAAATTGACGTTGTTTCAAAACAAGATATCCAGCCGTCCAAGCCTCGACCTTCAACCCACACTGCGCCTTCACTGGGAGCGCAGACTTCAGTCTGCTCAGGCGGTCAGAGCACACTTGCTAGCCGTTGGCACGGCAGCGTTCTCAGAGCTTTCGCCAGCGAGGGCGCGCTTTCCGAGCGGGACGTTCGAAGACCTTTGCACATCCTTCAACTCCTCTGGCCTAACCACCGGGTGCGCCGACATTCATGTCGGCAACTCACGTCTCCCGTCGAGCATTAGCAGACTGAAGTCTGCGCTCCCAGTGAACACCTCAGGATCGAGAAGTTCAGGCATTGCAAGGCGAGGTCCGCAATGCAATTGACGCAAATTCCGCCGACAAGACCATGTTGGATCCGCCGACGTCCATATCGGCAGCGAACGTTCCCGTCGAGCATCTGCCGACATGGATGTCGGCGCACCCAGCGGATGAGTCAGGGGTGGTTGGTCTATGGTGTCGCTGTTGGATCCTGGGAGCGCTGGCGTCCCGCGGGCAATGGTTCGGCGGGGGACGTTCGTGGCAAGCGGAGCGCTCGCCCCACAGCGTCGACAACCGAGAAAAGAGGGCTCGTACCCGCTTTGGCCACGCCTCTGGCACCCTTTCAGGGTGCATTGGTAAAGCCTTGTTTCCCAGGGGTGTCGCTACGCTCAACCCCTGGCTCCTTGGAAAAAACAAGCTGAGGCCTGCGCCCACTCATGGGCGACAACGAGATTTTCATCGCGCCCTGGCAACTGTAAGCAACCCCAGTGAGGGCCAAAACGAGGGAGAGAATCCTTGGTTACCTTCTTGGATGCCTTCGGCATCGAGAGGTGCCTTGCAAACTCCTTGGAAAACACAAGCTGGGGCTTGCACTCGCTACACGACAGCAACGAGCTCTTCAAACTCTCCCTGACAAATCTCGGAAGCTCCAGTGAAAGCCAAGCTGGAGAAAACTTCCTCCACCTTGACCACTGCCCACTGACTTCTGACGCACTGGAATCAGGCGCACCGGACTCAGGCCCCAATTTGCTCATTGATCGCATCCGCGATCTTCGTCGCCTGCGCTTCGATATACTCCGGATCGCGCCCTTCGATGAGTAGCCGGATCAGGGACTCGGTGCCGGAGTAGCGAAGGAGCACGCGACCCAGTTTGCCGAGTTTCTTCTCCGTTTGGGTGATCAGGGCATGGGCTGTCTCCAGTTCTGCAATGGGAGGTTTGCTCTTCACGCGCAGATTGCGCTTGGCCTGGGGGAAGGGGGAGAGGACCTTGCGCAGTTCGCTCAAGGGCTCGCCGGTCTCGGTCATGATCTTGAGGATCTGCAGTGCGGCGATCAGACCGTCGCCAGTGGTGGCGTGGTCACGGAAAACGATGTGTCCGCTTTCTTCAGCGCCAAAATTGAGGTCCTGCTTGCGCATGGCGGCGATGACGTAGCGGTCGCCCACATCGGTGCGCACCACCTTGCCGCCCATGCCAGTGATGAGGTCGTCCAGGCCGAAGTTGCTCATGGTCGTGACTACGGCGGTGCTTTCGCGCAACGTGCCTTTGCGGAGCATGGAGACAGCGGCGATGGCGATGAGTTCGTCACCACTGAGGCGCTGCCCCAATTCATCGCAGAGGGCAACGCGGTCGGCATCGCCGTCATGAGACACGCCGACTTGAGCCCCTGTCTGGGCGACGAGAGCTTCGATGATCTCGGGGTGCGTGCATCCGCAGTTGGCGTTGATGTTGGAGCCGTCCGGGGTGGAGTGAAAGGGAATGACCTCGGCACCAAGGCGTTTCAGAGTTTCGGTACTCGTGAAGGAGGAAGCGCCGTTGGCATTGTCGAGCGCGATCTTCATGCCGGTGAGGCGACGGCTCTGCATGGAGGCCATGGCGTGGGCGATGTAGCGCTCCGCGGCACCTTGCAAGACGTGGGCTCTGCCGATCTGAGTTTCGTGGGGACGGTTGGCGAGCAGGGCTTCGTTGCCCATGGCGGCCTCGATCAACAGCTCCTGGTCGTCGGTGAGCTTGTAGCCATCACCGCCGACAAACTTGATGCCGTTGTCATGGAAAGGATTGTGCGAAGCGGAGACCACCGCGCCAAAGCTGGCCCCTTCCTGATCGGTGATCAGGGCCACGGCCGGAGTGGGCACGAGACCGCAGAGGTAGACGTCTACTCCCATGGAGTTCAGACCTGCAACAAGCGCCGCCTCAAGCATGTCGCCGGAATGTCTGGAATCGCGACCCACCACGCAGGAGGGGCGGGCACCCAAGCGAGGAACTCCCTGACCCAGAACCTTGGCCGCTGCTTGACCGAGACGCATGACGAACTCGGGGGTCATGGGGTGCTTGTTAGCCACTCCCCGAACACCGTCGGTACCAAAGTATTGTCGCTTCGCTGACATGGGAGGGCGGTCTTAGCCCAAATGATGTGCGAAGTCAAAAGAGGGTCGCAAAACTTGAGGGGATGCGGGACAAAGCCCTCACGCCTTGAGAGTCCCTGGGGCCGCGTACCCGTCGTTGAAGAAGCGCTGACCACGCAGGATCTGATCGTGGATCACGTACCAGAGAAGGAACGCGAGCACGAGCGCCACGAGCTTGGCCTCCCAGTCACGGGTGCACCAGAGCTTAATTCGCGACGTTACCGCCTTCAGATTTTCCAGAAACAGGCTCATCGTCTTCGTCATCTCCGAACATCATTATTTGCTGGAGACGTCGCCGGAGATCGCTCGGCTCCAGATCGTGATCAAGTTTGCCTTTGTAGCAGATCGAAAGCGAGCCGGTTTCTTCGCTGACCACGAGGGCGATCGCGTCGGTCTCTTCTGAAATCCCGATGCCAGCCCGGTGCCGCAATCCGACACTCCGGTCGTTGAGATCCTTCTGCGTCACAGGGAACACGCAACCGGCGGCGATGATGCGCCCCTGGTCGACGATCATGCCCCCGTCATGAAGAGGGGTTTTGGGATGGAAAATCGTGCCGATAAGCTCCAGGGACATGATGGCGTCCATGCTGACGCCACTTTCCGCATAGGGCTTGAGCTCAATGCCCCGTTGCAGAGCGAACAAGGCACCACAGCGCTTGTGCGAGAGACTGACCATGGCCTCGATCAACTGGTCCACGCTGGCCTCTTCTGTGCCATTGAAGGAAAAGAAGCGGTGCGAACCCAGTTCCGCCAGTACGCGACGCAGTTCAGGCTGAAACAGGACTACCAGACCCACCGCCAGGAAGACGGAAAAGCGCTCCAACAGCCAGTTCATGACCTGAAGTTCCAGCAACTGGGAAACGAGAGTCAGCCCCAGCAGGAGCACCAGGAGGCCCGTGAGAATTCTCGCTCCGCGAGTGGCTTTCAGGAACCTGTAGCCATGGTATAGCAGGACAGCGAGGATGAGAATCTCAACCCCGTCT
>JBGGMQ010000223.1:0-5013 GCA_041287975.1 Verrucomicrobium sp.
GATTCGCACCCGCACTGGCTCCGTTCTGAGCGGAGTGCCTCTGCTGTTGGGCTACACCGGGGATCTGAAGAGAAAATGGTGCTCGCGGCAGGACTTGCACCCGCATGCGTCTGTTACGGTTTCAATGGGTTCGAAGCCCAAGCCGATACGCGGGCGTTGAAAAGGACGTTGCTATACCAAGCGGCCCCGGATGGATTTGCACCATCAATCTCCCGGTTCAAAGCCGGGCGCTCTAACTGATTGAGCTACGGGGCACCTTAGGGTGATTGCTGTAGAAAGGGTAGTGGTCACGCAGGCAGGACTTGCACCTGCTTTCACTTGCCTCCCGGACAAGTACCTCGTCTGCTTTGGCCTCTGCGTGAATGCTGAGTGTGAAGATGGGAAAGTGGACGCGCGCCCCGGACTTTCACCGGGTAGATCGGATTTGCAGACCGATGGTTCGAGGGCTTCACCTTGCGCGCGATTGGAAATTTGGGGTGACCAACGGGACTTGCACCCGTACCATGGCTTTCACAAAGCCAGATGCTGCTCTTACACCATGGTCACTATTTTGTGTTATGAACGAAAGAGGTTTGGCGGAAGTTGGAGGGCATGCTCCCCATTCCACAGATGATGTGGAACGATCCGCTTTCGAGGCGGTCCCGGCTCGCTCGTCCGGTTCAACTCCCAAGGGGATGTCGATGAAAAAAGCGGAAGCCAGTGGACATGCTCCACAACCTGCGAGTTCGCAGATCCGGCCGGTTTCCAACCGGCGGCGGCACGCTTGTCCGCTTTGGCTTCCAGGTGAAAGATGGTGCGCCATGTCGGTGCTGCCCCGACGTCCGCGGTTTGGAAGACCGCCGTGCTGCTGTTGCACCAATGACGCGTTTGAAATTTGCAGGGTATGAGGATTGAGGAAATGGTGGCTGTGCCTGGTATTGCGCCAGGCTCTCCTCGCTTTCAACGAGGCGCTAATCTGTCTCAGCTACACATCCGTTGATGGGATGGGAAGTTGGTCCTTCCGGCAGGGGTTGCACCTGCGACCTGCGGCTTATCGGGCCGCTGCTCTACTGCTGAGCTACGGAAGGGGGGGGGATTGGCGGAGCACCAGGGACTCGCACCCTGGACGCCTGCTTGCACAGGCGCGGCTGGTTTCAAAGCAGCGTCCTCGTCTGGCCGGTCGTACTCCGTGAAATATTGTAAGTTGAAATTGGTCGCGCACCCCGGTGCTGCCCCGGGCGACGCCTCGCTCCAAACGAGTCGGGTTCGCTGGCTCCCTCATGCGCGATATGAATGAAATTGGTGCGGCATCCAGGTAATGCTCCTGATCGGTCCGAAGACTCCGGGGTTACAGTCCGGTTCGTGTCTTTAACGAGCTACTGCCGCATAGGAAAGGGGTTGCGGGACGTGGAGTCGCACCACGATGAGAAAGCTTATGAGACTTTCCGGGTTCTCAACCATCCCGCAGTAAGAATGAAATAGGTCTGGGTGTGATCCGTACGTTCGGACCTTTGCTGATTGGCAGATGGTAGCGGGGGCAGGAATCGAACCTGCTCGTAGCCGGCTTATGAGGCCGGTGCCTTCCCATTTGGCTGCCCCGCCATCGAAAGAGAAACATTGACTGGCACGGCGTCCCGGTGCCGCCCCGGGCGGGCTGAGTTTTGGAGACTCTGCTGCGCTGCTGACGCACGCCGTAGATCTTTGAGTTTGACGGGTTTCTCACGTGGGAACCCATGGTGTCGTTGAATCTGAAAAATTGAAAAGATCGCTCACCGCTGCCAGCTCGTTTTGAGCTCACACCCGCAGGACGTTTTCACGGCGGATTTTTCGGTGTTTCATGGCACACCTCCCGGGAGCTGGGGCAGATTGAATGTTTCTGCCGTTCGCATCAAGCCTCTTGGTAGATAGGATTAGATGGGTCGGAATCCTGCGAGGCGATAACTGGGCAATACTTCTCCGTGAGTTAGATCATCCTAAGATGGCTAACTTGACAAGCGTCGGGATTGCTGTCATAGATATGACGGTCGCAAACCGAAGTGCGTCTCCGCTAGGGACTGGATTTTGTGTTGGTGGCCCATTCGGCCTCGTCATCAGTTGCAGCTGGTGGCGGGGCTTTTTATCGCCGGGATTCCTGTATAGGGGTTGGTGGAGGTTCCTTTCTGGTTGAAGATTGTGATGGAAGCGAGTGTGAGTGCGGCGCTAAGGCGTCGTGCGCTAAGCGGTTCCCCAAACTCGCAATTGGCTGTGTATAGTGCTGAAAATGAATGCAAAACAAAAAACCCTGCGGGCCTCAAAGTGGGCGGCAGGGTTCTCAAAAACAGAGATCTAGAATATAGATCGAGAACTAGCTGCCTGCCTCCTTGCGTGGTTCCTCCCCACTGCTCGGATAATGCGGATGTCCCAAAATGCCGCCCTGAGATCTGGACATCGAACTTCCGCACCACCCGAGGGGGAGTGAGAAAATCGTAAAGCTGTCCAGTTGCAGGTTCATTTGTTGTGAAGGTGAATCCACACTATCTCGACGCTGTAAGTTGGTCAACGATATTTTGATGTTTTTTATCACAGAGCCGAACAAGTACTTACAAAGCGCTTGGAAATGTTGCAGATCGCGCATCTCTCTCACTTGCAGTGAACAGCGGCCGGTAGCCAATTTCCTCAAAGTCAGGCCCGCAATTCTTTCGCTTCTCAATCCTTCCAATTCCACTCGTAGCAACCGATGTGAGGAGAATAATCAACGGTCTCGCAATTGGAGTGTCAGCCAAGCCATGCAATTGCGCATGGTACGGGGCGCGGCGCGTTCCGTGAGACTTTGATGCACTTGTCAGCCTGAAGGCTTCCCGCCATCTGGTCAATCGCGACAGCGACCAGGCCGTCTACACACCTCCGGGTCTTTTATGGCCCCTCTGCCAGATCGCGACCAATTCCGACCGTAGCAGCCGACGTGAGGAGGCTCTAACCAGGCTGCTGCAGTGCGGCAACACCCATCGCGATTTCGGCCCTCTGACCCCCGCCTCACAAGCCACGTAGCGGCAACAATTCATTGCGGAACTTCTCGCTCTTCATTGGAGACCTAGGAAATAAAGTTATTCACGTTGGGTCGAAAAAAGTCCCGCACCCGAATTTTTGGGGTGCGGGTCTGCTCCGTGGGGCATCACATTTTATCGCGCCCCCATTCATTGAGCAATGTATCCGCTAAACTGCTAGGTGCACCCGCGCATGACATACAGAATCAAAAGCACAGGAATGGGAATCCCTAACAGCCACAGAAAAATCCAACCAGCCTTTCCTTCAGCTCTGGTCCAGAGGGGTTTGAGTTCGGTTTTCATGCCCCTAAATCGCCCAAAGGTGCAGGGTGGATGGATGAAAGCTTGGGTCTCGAATTTTCTCTTTACGCTGAGCCCTCCCGCAATTCGCATGGTTGTTTCCGAAACCCAAACGTGACTCGGTCCCGTCACCCCAAAGTCCAATGACACCGATTTGGAGAAACTGTAGTCCGCCCATTTTGGCCCCTGTTTCGCAGGCTGCGACAAATCGCCGCAGCGCGATCACTCGGCCTCTTCAAGTCAAAAATTTGTCAATAACACAAACTTGTTCCTCGACACGGCAGGGTGGCCGGGGCAGAATCGCGCGCATGAGCTTCTGGGACAACCTTAAAGACAAAGTGGCCGGGATGAACGCATCTCTGCAAACGAACATCAGCAAGTTCAAAAATGCCGAGTTTGCCAGTGGGACCATGGCCATGTGCGCCATGATCGCCGCCGCAGACGGCAGCATCAGCGGTCAGGAGAAGGGCAAGATCGCCACTCTGATCACGAACAACGAGATGCTGAAGATTTTCCCGGCAGCCGAGCTGAAGCAGAAGTTTGATCACTTCTGTGACAAAATGACTTCGGACTACGACTTCGGCAAGGTTGAGGCCATTCAGGCAATCGCCAAGCTCAAGAGCAAGCCCGACCAGGCCCGTGCCATCATCCAGATCGGTATCATCATCGGCGGCGCCGATGGCAACTTCGATTCAGACGAGAAAAAGGCGGTCAAGGAAGCCTGTTCCGCTGTCGGCATCAGCCCGTCCGATTTCGATCTCTAGATCGAACTTCTTCAGTTTTCCCTTGAGGAGGTTCTCGTGACCTCCTTCGGTTGACCCTCCACGCAACGGACTCCCAAGTTCCGATGACCCCCCTTGCGCGCGGCCAAAAATCCACCCTTTCCAATCTCGGCGTTGGGATTTCCGGGGTGAAGGTACAGGTGACCCTTCGTGTCCCAGCCCCTTCTACGGTGGATATCAGTTGTTTCGGCCTGGATGCTCAAGGGCGTCTCTCTGACGACCGCTATTTTCTCTTCTACAACCAACCTTCTTCCCCTTGCGGTTCTATTCAGGCCAAGGGTGGCGCTGGCGGAGTGGATCAAACGTTTGTTTTAAACCTCCCGGGCTTGCCTGCGGGCATCAAGCGATTGGTGTTCGCCGCCACGATCGATGGCGTAGCCACTATGAAGGACATAGCCACCGGGCTCATCCAGGTGGGTGATGCAAGCTCGGTAGTTGCAGAGTTTCGGCTCCAGTCCGCCGACTACGCAGGGGAAAAAGCCCTCATGCTGGTGGAGATTTACTGGAAGGACGAGTGGCGTCTCGCTGCGACGGGTCAGGGCTTCAATGGCGGTCTGGCCGCCCTTCTCAAGCATTTCGGTGGCGAGGTGGCAGAGGAAAAAACCTCAACGGCACCCGTCGTGGCAAAGCCTGCCCCACCTCCGCTTCCTGCAAAAGTCTCTCTTTCTAAAATCACGCTCACCAAACCTGGTGAAACGCACCGCGTGTCCCTTGAAAAGGGTGCGGGGGCTCCCGCCAAGTTGATTGTCAAGGCGACATGGACGGATAATGGTGATGATTCCGACAGCAATGATGACCTCGATCTGCGTGTCGGGATGCTCCTGCCTGACGGACGGATGAAGTTTATTCAGGCCCCAGATTTCGCTGGAAACTTTGATGTCATGCCTTTTGCCCGTCACTTGGGCGATGTCACGGTGGCGTCACTCAAC
>JBGGMQ010000224.1:0-3573 GCA_041287975.1 Verrucomicrobium sp.
ACCAAATCAACAAAGCGGGACGAGTTCTCGCCGTCGGCACCACCGCGACCCGCACACTGGAGTCAATCGCGCAGCAGCACCTGCCCCTTCAGGCCGCGGAAGGAGCGACGAGTATTTTCATCTATCCCCCGTATGAGTTCAAAGTGGTGGGAGCCTTGCTCACCAACTTCCACCTTCCAAAGTCCACCCTCATGATGCTCGTAAGCGCATTCGCAGGGAAGGAACTCATCTTCCGCGCCTATGAAGAGGCTATCAGGGAGCGATACCGCTTCTACAGCTACGGCGACTGCATGCTGATTTTGTGAAAAACGTCAAGGATGGCGAGACAGTAGGATTTAACCACAGAGGCACAGAGAACGCGGAAAATTATGAATGAGAAATGATAAATTTGAAATGAATTCCCGATACCTCGATCATCCGAAGGCCAATCCCAATTCTGTAAATTCCGTTAATTCTGTCTAAAAAGCCTGTCTCTTTGGTTAGACAAGATCCTCACGCAAACAACTGCGTCACCGCCTTCGCCTTCACCAATTCACGCGGCTGATTAAGATGGTTGTGCACGATGGTTTCAGGATCGATTCCAAAGGCATGGTAGATGGTCGCGAGGAGCTCCGCGGGATGCACTGGGCTCTCCGCAGGTGACGAGGCAGTGGCGTCGGATTTGCCATGGACGTAGCCACGCTTGATGCCGGCGCCGGCGATGATGCTGGTGTAGCAGTAGGGCCAGTGATCACGACCGTCGGCACTGTTGCCGTTGCCACTGGTGCTGACACCTTTCTCCGGACTGCGTCCGAATTCGCCGATGGCGACGACGAGCGTCTCGTCGAGCAAGCCCCGGCTGTCCATATCATCAAAGAAGGCAGAAAGACCCGCATCAAGCATGGGCCCGCTTTGATCCTTCATGCGCTTGGTCAGGCCCACATGGTGATCCCAGGAGTGGTTGTCGGAGTTGGCCACTTTGGGCCAGATCACTTCGACCACGCGGGTGCCCGCTTCAATGAGGCGGCGGGCGAGGAGCAGGCTCTGGCCGAAGGTGTTCTTGCCATAACTTTCCCGCACCTTGTCGGATTCGCGATCCAACGCAAAGGCATCGCGGGCGCGACCACTGGCAATGAGATTGAGAGCCCGGCTGTAGTAGTCGTCCAGGCTCA
This sequence comes from Verrucomicrobium sp., assembly GCA_041287975.1. Classification (GTDB taxonomy): domain Bacteria; phylum Verrucomicrobiota; class Verrucomicrobiia; order Verrucomicrobiales; family Verrucomicrobiaceae; genus Verrucomicrobium. The sequence continues at coordinate 1,152 of JBGGMQ010000224.1, forward strand.
TGTCCTTCACGGCCTCTTCGATGGCGGGCATCTGGTTGCTCAGCGTCTCGCGAAGCTTGGCCCGCCGCTGCAGCCGCACGCTGAAGAGGTCCGGCCGGAGTTGCAGGTCATCGATCTTGATGCGGCTCATCTTGACCATGTCCATGTCATCGCCGTCGGGATAGAGCGTGTAGGGGTCGTAGCTCTTGCCCAGGAAACCGGCCGTGCCGCCTTTGCCGATCACATTGGATTCCTGCAAAGGCCGGGGCAGCATCACGAACGGGAGCATCGGTTCATCCAAGGGCCGGAGCCGGATGATGTTCGAACCAAAGTTGGGATAATCCTTCGCATTGGGAGGCTCAAGCTGGCCTGAGGGGCTCACCTTGTCCGTGGTGTAGCCCGTCATGATCTGGTAGATGGCTGCCGTGTGGTTGAACAACCCGTTCGGCGTGTAGCTCATACTGTTGATCATGGTGAACTTGTCATTCACCTTGGCCAGCCGCGGGAGGATCTCAGTAAAGTGCTTTCCAGGGATCTTGGTCGGAATGGTACCAAAAGCGCTGCGCACCTTGTCGGGCACGTTTTCCTTGGGGTCCCAAAGGTCGATGTGGCTGGGCCCACCCTGAAGGTAGATCATGACCATGTTCTTCGCCTTGCCCCACCCCGGGGAACCCACCGCACTGCTGGTGGCGGCGGCAGCCTGGGCGCGGAAGATGTTGTTAAGGGTCATACCCACCATGCCAGCCCCGCCGATCCGCAGCACGTCGCGACGGCTCAGACCGAGGTGTTTGTCACAGAGGTCTTTGGCAAGCTGGCCGGGAATTCGAAACATGGCGTGAAAGGTAGAGTTCGCAGTCGATCTCAATGGTCCCATAAAAAACGGAGCCCGTCACGACTCCATTGCAGAGGGGAGAGCCTACCTGTTGCACTATCCTGCTCCGGGAATTGAGGATCTTGCTTTACTGGGGTAATGGAAGCGGGCAGAGCCAGAAAGTCCCGTCTGGCCTTCTCGGCACCACTTCGTGTAAACTGCCACCACTTTGCCTGCGAGCAGCCTCCATCCGATTGTCAGAACACGCCCCATGCCGGACAAGCATTGCATCATCATACCTTTCCCGCTTGCTCGTTCCGCAGGTGCCGCTGAATCCCGTGTGGCAACCCACTGCCTCCGGTTGGCTCATTGGCTGCAGAGTACAGGACAAGTCGTCACCGTCCTGCAAGCAACCGACGGTGAAGATCTCAATTTGGCAGACGAGACTACCCGGTTGCCGTTGCCCGCATCTGTTTCCCCTCCCGTGGTCTGGCCTCCATGTTCACAGACCATCGTCTCCCAACGGGTTGCAGACTTTCTGGCACAGCACACCTTTGACTACGTTCACTTTCAAGACTGGTTGGGAAACGGGTTTGTGCCACTGCAACTTCGGCGCACCTTGGGGTTGCCAGGCGACCCCATCGCCACAGTGACGGTACATGGCGGAACGGAGCGGGCACTGGAATCCGCCGGGCGGTTTGGCGATGGTTCCCTTGCCCATCTTCTCGCCGAATACGGCGAACGATACTCGGTCCTCCACGCAGACATTGCCATCCTGCCAGCCGAAGTCACCGAGACTTGGATTTCACAGCACGACTGGAAACTGCCAGCCAGGAAAGTCTCGCTGCCGTTGCTGGAGGAAAGCAGCACCGCAGACACCGAGAAGCTGTGGGCAGAATGGCTGGCGTCGGTTGTCCGTGAGAGACGCAGTTCCTTCACATCGGTTCGCAGTCCTTCCCAGACAGACGCCCGGGTGACGGTTTGTATCGCCCACTACAACCACGGAGCGTACCTGCCGGAATGCCTCGCCAGTCTCGCCGCGCAAACCACTCAGGAGTTTGATCTCGTCATAGTAGATGACGGGTCTCCTGACGAAGCATCAAGCCGGGTGTTCGACGAGATGCAAACCGCCTACTCGCCCAGAGGCTGGCAGTTTGTCCGGCAAAAGAACGGCGGGGCCAGTCGGGCGAGGAATCACGCGACCGAGCACGTGAAAACGGACTACATCCTGTTTGTGGACTCAGACAACGTCGCCAAACCCGATATGGTGGAGACCCTGCTGACGGCGGCAAAACGGTCCGGACTTGATGTGGTCACCTGTTACTTTCACGTGTTCGAGGATGGCACAGAGCCCCTGGAGGAGAACATTGTTTCCGAGTGCCACCCTGCAGGCGCATGCGAGGAGGCTGGCATGCTGACCAATGTCTTTGGTGATACCAACTTCATCATCCGCACGGAGGTATTCCGTGCCATGGGCGGCTTCCGGTACGACCTCAGCTGCAGCTTTGAGGACTGGGAGTTTCTCGCTGAACTGGTGCTGAGTGGCCGGACACTGGACGTCCTCCCGCGCTCCTTGTTTTATTACCGTCATCTGGTCAACAGCTTCAGCCGCCGGGAATCGGCCAGGGAAAA
>JBGGMQ010000225.1:0-4902 GCA_041287975.1 Verrucomicrobium sp.
CCCTGGTCACCTCAAAAGACAGTTCATCCTGAAAGGATGACAGAGACGTCTCCCGGTCTTTCCCGTGCCCCGCCTCGCAGACGCACCTGTTTCATCGTACTCCAACCTCAACAGTCCGCGCCAAAGCCACGATTCTCGCACCACTCCACCACTCCTTATTCATAATTCATAATTCATAATTCATAATTGAGCATCAGTAGTACCCCTTCTTGAACAACGCCTTGCGATGCCGCTTCACGTCATCCAGCAACCCGCCGACCTGCCACTTGTAGCGGTTCAGCTCCTCCCAGCGTTCGGGATGTGCTGACAGGTACCGGTCCACCTCGGCGCCCAGGGCTTTCACCGCCGTTTCCAGCTCATCGATCTTCGCATAGTCCGCCTTGGTCCCGCGGGCCTCCAGGATCGTCTGCTTGATCTCATCACTGCTGCGGTACATGAACGCGATCGCATTCGGAATGGACTCAATGCCGCCCACGAGACCACCGTTCTCCGACAGTCTTGGGGTCTTCGGCATCAGCGCATCCGGCTTGCGGGGCACCACCGCTTGCGGCACCTCGGGCAGACCGCCATCGCGCACATCAATGAGCGAAGGCGTGATGAAGATCATGAGGTTCTTGTGGTTCTTGGCCTTGCTCTTCGTCTTGAAGGCATAGCCAATGATCGGAATCTTGCCCAACACTGGAATGCCCGTCTCGCCTTCACGCTCGCGAGCCTCGTCCAGACCGCCCACCGCCACGGTGTAGCCGTTGTTCAGCTCCACCGGCGCGCTGTACACTCTGCTGGACGCGATCGGATACGGATTGCCCTGGATCACCTCAGTGCCGATGATGCTGGACACCGTGATCGCCAGGTTCAGGTTGATCTTGTCGTCCATCATCTTCTTCGGCAGGATGTTGATCACCGTACCAATCGGCAGATAGCTGATGGAAGAGGTCGTTGTAGATCCAGCGCCCAGGCTCGCTGAGGCAGAGCCGCCCAGCACGGGCTGGTTCACCACACTGCGAATCACCACTTCCCGGTTGTTGGTCGTCACCATGCGGGGATAGCTCACGGTGCGAGTTTCCTCGTCCCGCAGCAGCGCCCGCAGTTTCACATTCACGTCCTGGGCACTCAGCACCGCCGTCGCTGGCGCTCCAAAGGTCTTCGCCGCCTGGTTGAGATCTCCCAGGGAGAGCAGGTTCGAAAGGTCCGCTCGGTAGCCGCCTTCCGTTTGGGCGACGTTGTTGGTGGAAACATCATATCCGCCATCACCCGTGGGGGTGACGGAGTCCACTTGCCGGAAAAACCCGCTTTGACCAAACGTGCCCGTCCAGTCCAGACCAAACTCCCGGCTGGGATCCCGGCTGGTTTCAAAGAACTTCACTTCAATGGCGATCTGGGCCTGCGGCTTGTCTGCCGCGGCCAGATACCCTTCGACCCACATGTGCTGCAGGCGCGTCGCCACCACATAGAGTGTGTTGGAGTCGGACTTCCACAGCACCTTGGGCCGGCGGACATTGCCATACATGTCCAGGGGGATGCCGGATGCGGCCAGCGCTTGCGGATTGTCTGACGAACCCGATGCCAGCGACACCAAGGAGGCGCCTGCACCACCGTCTCCATTGTCAGGAGCGAGGTCCAGGATCGCGCGAATGTCATTGATCAGCTCACTCTTGTCCGTGCGGAACGTTTCGCGGGCCCCCTGCAGATCCACACCACCGCTCTGCACCCCACCCATGCCGCCGCCTTCGCCACCACTTGAGCCCGACCCACCCGAGGAGCCTCCTGGCATGCTGATCGCACTGCCGCCGCCGCTGGAGATCTTGCTCACCCGCTCCATGGAGTTGTGCTTCACTTGGTAGGCCTTGCCAATCAACTCCTTGTCATCAGCAGAGCGCACGTACCAGATGCCACCGTCAGGGACCAAGGCTAGCCCGTTGGCCTTGCAAAGCGTCTCCAGCGCCTGGAAGGGGCTGGCATTCAAAGTAAAGGTGATCAAACGGTCCGCCTCAGGGCTGCCATCAGGCAGGGAGAAGAACGACATTCCCGCGTCCGTGGCCATGAACCGGATCACATCCCCCAGCATCGCCTTGGAGAATTCATAAGGACGTGTTGGAGCACTCCGAAGCTTGGTCGCCTCCGCCTCATAATGAGGGGAGTTGAGCCTCAGAAGCTCAGCCTCCTGCGCGAAGGCAGGCAGGCAGTGACTCGCAAATGCCAGGGTGAGGCAGAGCCATGAACGGTTGAGCAGTCGCATAGTAGAGAGGTGAAAATATGGCAATTATGGAATATCAAAAATGAATGTAAAGGTAGTTTTAATAGTTTCTGTAAATAATCCAATATTGAGAATGCCAAAAGAGTGACTCAGGGTTCGCTGGCACTTCTTTAGTCTAATCCTTTAGGTGTATGGCGCAGGAGAAGGCCATTTTTGGCTGTTGTGCCCCTCTTTGGGATTAATATTAGCCAGATTTATCAAAAATGAATACCCCTAAAGCGAGGATTATTGTTTTTACAAAATTCTCACTAAAGAACTTGAATTTCCACAATTCCTGTCATTATTGTGAATCATGGCACTTGCTAATTATTATGGTTCCCAACGCAGGAAGCACGCCTTCTCGTTGGTGGAACTGTTATTGGCCATAGCCATTACCAGCGCTCTCGCGGCCGTGGCCGTCGTTTCCCTCACCGGGACCAAGGCAGCGGCGGAGCAGACGAAGCTGCGGGTGGACGTCAACAAGCTCAACAGCCTCCTCTCCCAGTATGTGGCAGACGGGGGCAGCCTGACCGGGGTCACCAATCCCCAAACGATCATCGACAAGCTCAAGACTGTCCGCACCAACGCCGATGCCAAACAGACAGCGGGCTCCCTCACGGGTCGTTACGTGGACGTCCGGTTGGCGGCAAAAATGCAGACCACGGCCGAAAAAGTCTCCACCCAGCCCCGCGCCGTGTGGAACGCCACCACGCAGCGCTTCGACATCGTCACCACGCCCAACACCGCTGGCGTACAGGATTTCGTTTTGGACGACTCCCTGGCAGAGACCCTCTATCCCACAGAGACGCGGAACCGAACCGCCATGCTTTATAATAGTGCGAACGGCTGGGTCTGGGCCTACGAGGCAAACAGAACGATGCCCTCGCTTCTGACCCCGGTAAACGCGGCCCTGAACCTGCAGGACAACGTCTTCGACCCCACCACACCCGTGGTCGTGGGCACTACCTCCGGCGGCACGACCTCGGGAACCACCACGTCCGGCACGACCACCTCTGGCACCACGACTTCCGGTACTACCACCTCGGGGGGCACCACTTCCGGTACCACCACATCTGGAACGACGACCTCCGGCACCACCACGTCTGGAACGACCACTTCCGGTACCACGACAGGCACCGTCACCCCCACCGTCCTGCCCAAACCGATCAATCAACCCAACGGAGCCACCTTCAGCGAGGCCGCCTTCCCCACCACCATGACCATCAACCGGAATGGGGCTCCGACCGATGGCAGCAAGTTGCAGTACCGCAAAAACGGCGGGGCCTGGACGGACTACACGGGTGCCATCTCCATCGTCTCTGGAGACAAGATCGAGTCCAAGAACGTCACCACCAATCCGGCCCTGTACACTGACAGCTCCTCGGATTCCGACACTTACTTCAAGCTCGTGGCCAGCTTCGCCGGATCCCACACTCCCTCCTGGATCAATGTGGCAGGAGGCTCGAACCTCAAATACACGACCAACAACACCAATCCGGAAAACATCACCCTGAGTCACGGCGACACCCGCCTCGATCTCGGCGGTGGCACCTATCTGGATGCTGGCGTGGAAAACCGGCTGGACTTCGACCGGGACAACTTCAGCGGCGTGGTGGCCAACACGGACTTCAACCTCGGGGAAATGATCATCCTCAACGGCACCACCTTCAACGACTCTGAGGCCACCAGTGCCACCCTCAAGCTGGTGATGAATCTCACCTCCCCGGTCACCCAGAGCGGCACCATCAACATCAACTTCACCATGGTGAGCACGCCGAACACCAGTGACCGCCTCGCCAGCGCGGACACCGTCACGGCGCAGAACCCCACCACCTCCTTCACCGTCACCACCGGCGGCGTCACGTACACCCTCCAGGTCCGGCTGGTCAGCCTGGACACCGACTCGGGCACCGTTTCAGGAAACACCTTCTACATCTATGAGGGCGCCTCCGCCCGCGCCGCCCTCGTCGGGAAATTCGTCAGCAACAAGTAATTTCCCACAGCCACGCTCCTAATTCCGCATTCCTAATTGTTTCATGCCTCCGGACGACATCCACGAACACAGCGTGCTCGGTCAGCGCATCCTGCAGCTCTCCGCCAATGCGGGGATCAGTGACTTCTACGTCACCCCTCAGGAGCCGCTCGTCTTCCGCCACAATGGGAAGCTGTATTATGACAACTACATCTACCAGCCCTCTGTGGAGCTGGAGGTGAAGCCTGGCACCCAAGACTACGCCGTGAGCATGGGCAGTCGTCGTTATCGTGTGAACCGCCTCGCCACCCGGGGCCGTTTCCGCTGGGTGCTTCGTCTCCTGCCGGAGAATATTCCCTCCCTGGAGACCATCTATCTCCCCCCTCCAGCCATCAAGTCCTTCCTGGAGGCGAAAAACGGTCTTTTCCTGGTTTGCGGGGCCACCGGCAGCGGTAAATCGACCACCATTGCCGCCCTGGTACTGGAGCGCGCCAAGCGCCGCCAGGAGCACGTCATCACCTTTGAGGACCCCATTGAATACCTCTATCCTCAAGGCCTGCCGTCCCTGGTCTCGCAACGTGAAATCGGCAGCGATGAACTCGACTTCGGCACCTCTCTGCGCGCAGCCTTGCGCCAGGCACCCGATGTCATTGTGGTGGGGGAAATTCGCGATGGTGAGACAGCGGAAATTGCCCTG
>JBGGMQ010000226.1:0-7784 GCA_041287975.1 Verrucomicrobium sp.
CTCCGTGTCCATCTGGCCCACACTGGATACCCCGTGGTGGGAGACAAGATCTACGGCCCGGACGAGGCCTGCTACCTGGAGTTCATTGAAACTGGGTGGACTCCCCGACTGGCAAGCCAGCTCCTCCTGCCCCGGCAGGCACTGCACTCCCATCGGCTGATTCTGGACGATGGGCATGGCCGCCACACTTGGGAGGCCCCTCTGCCTGCGGAGCTGCGGGCGTTCTTGTCCCTGGCAACCCCCTAGGGGTTGCCTTTTGCCGCCTCAAAAGCATGTTGCAGGCGTACCCCTTTTCTCATCGACGTACGACACCTTTCCCTCCTCATGAATCCCAAGTTCTCTGCCTACGCCCATCCTGATGCCCTTGTCGATACTGACTGGCTGGCCGCCAATCTCGACACGCCGGGAGTTCGCATTGTGGAAAGCAACGAGGACCTCCTGCTCTATGACACCGGGCACATCCCCGGCGCGGTGCACATCGACTGGCGGCGGGATCTCAATGACGAAATCACCCGCGACTACGTGGGCCCGGAGGAGTTCGCCAAAGTGTGCCGCAAGAACGGCATCACCCCGGACACCACCGTCGTGTTCTACGGCGACAAGTCCAACTGGTGGGCCTGCTACGCCCTCTGGGTCTTTCAGCTTTTCGGTCACGACAAGGTGAAGATCCTGGACGGCGGACGTGCCAAGTGGACGGCTGAAGAGAAGCCGCTGACTCGTGAAGTGCCGAACTACCCTGAGTCCGACTATCCGGTGCCCCTGGAGCGAGATGACTCGACGAACCGTGCCTTCTACCACGAGACCTGGCAGCACATGCTGGCCAAGAAGCCCATGGTGGATGTCCGCTCCCCCAAGGAGTACAGCGGTGAAGTCACCCACATGCCCGAGTACCCGCAGGAAGGCGTGCTCCGCGGTGGTCACATCCCCGGAGCCAAGAGCTGCCCTTGGGCCACTGCAGCCAATCCGGATGGCACCTTCAAATCTGCCGACCAGCTCACCGAGATCTACACCCAAAACCTGGGTCTCCAGAAGGATGACGACATCGTCGCCTACTGCCGCATCGGCGAACGCAGCAGTCACACCTGGTTCGTCCTCAAGTACCTCCTCGGTTACAACAAGGTCCGCAACTACGACGGCTCCTGGACCGAATGGGGCAACATGGTGCGCAGTCCGATTGAGAGGAGCCTCTGACGTTAAGAGTTAAATGTTAGGGGTTAGACGTTATGCCTTTGCGCTGGCTCAGAGCTTTTTGGGTAGCTGAACTGCTTCTTGCACCGAATAGCCCCCTCATAACTCATAACTTCTCACTCATAACACCAACCCATCTTTTCACTGCCCATGTCCTATCCTGAGCCGCTTCAAGACATCATCGAACTCTTCGAACACCTCCCCGAACAGGAGCGGCGGGAGAATCTCATCGTGATGTCCGACGGTGCCAAGCGGCAGGAACCCAAGGAGGGGGAGACCTTTGACCTGGAAGACGTGCGCAAGGACGAGGAATGCACCGACACCGTGGGCGTGTACTTGAAGGTGGACGCCGAAGACAGAGTTCACTTTGCCATCACGCTAGGCCCGCTCGTGCAGACCCTCACCAAGGCCATGACCTCCATCCTCTGCCGCGGCCTGAACGGCTCACGGCCCGAGGAAATCATGGCCGTCCCCGCTGACTTCGTGCCCCGCATCGTGGGCTCCGAACTGGTGCGCCTCCGCAGCCAGACCGTGTATTATGTGCTGGGCCGGATGAAGACGGCAGTGAAGATGTATTTGGACCGGAAGCGGGCGGCACAGCTGGCTTGATTGCTGATCACCGGTCCTTGCCAAGGAACGGCATCGCAAACACTGCAATCGCAACCAGCAGCCAGATCAACGCCATACCGCCGCCGAGGATGATGCCGATCCACGCGTGGACGGTACCCTTCACCCACGGTTCACGTTTGGCACGCTTCAGCCCCTTGATGCCAAGGACGAGGGCGGCGATGCCCGTGAAGATGCCGATGCAGGGGATCAGGGATGCCACGGCGAGGTAGTACCCCGTGAGGGCCGAGGGGTTCTTGTACGGGATCATGCCCCCCGTGTTGTCAGACTGGGCCCCCTGGACAAGGCTTCCCACCGTGACCGGCACCTGGGAGCCCGGAGCCCAGGCCAGGTCTGTGGGCAGCAAAGAGCCCTCTGCGGCAAATCGACGGATCTCCTCAAGGGCATAGGGGCCAAAGTTTTCGTTCTGACGCTGAATCGTGTAGTGCATGGTGGAAGAGTGTTTGGCATTGATTTCGAACAAACTTCCGATTTGTAAAGTCCCCACTTTCAACTGGACAAGGCAGGGCCACGCGGCTGACTAGACCGCATGTACTACGTCGGCAAGAACGGACACCAAACGGGCCCCTTCACCATGGAGGAGCTCCGTGCCATGGTGGGCAAGGATCAGCTGCACGTAGACACCCTCGTTTGGGCCGATGGCATGCCTCAATGGCAGACGGCTGGCTCACTGCCCGGGCTCTTTGGCTCCGCGGCCGTACCGCCTCCCCCTCTGGGGTTCTCTCCTCCTGGAGCGCAAGCGACTCATGGTTATCCGCCCCCCACCTTTGAAGAGGTGCCAAACCACATGCTGTTCTCGGTGCTGGTCACTCTGCTCTGTCTCTCCCCCTGCGGCCTGATTGCGCTGATCTACGCGAGCAAGGTGAACAACAAAATGGTGGTCGGCGATGTCACGGGGGCCAAGTCAGACTCTTCCAAAGCCCGCTTCTGGTGCTGGATGGCCCTCATCACCGGAGCCATCCTCCAGGCAGTGGCACTCTACTTCGCCTACGACCAGATCAAGGCCATGGATCTGTAGCCGTAGGGAAACCGCACGTCTCACTTCTGGTCTGCCCTGCCATGCGCGCTGCCCATCGCTACACCCTCTTCAGCGCGCTCATGGTGCTGGCGCTGGTGGGAGCTGTTGTGTTTTATCAGAATCCCCCGGCAAGCAGCAGTTTTTATCCTCCGTGCGTGTTCCACCGCGTCACCGGCTGGCATTGCTCCGGCTGCGGTGCCACGAGATGCGTGCACGCCCTGCTCCATCTGGACTTGATCGGAGCCGCCCAGAAGAACCTTCTGGCGCTGGTCGGCCTGCCCATCCTGGGGTTCGCGATGCTCCGCAGTCTCTGGCGCTGGACCCTGGGCAAACCCAGATCTGCTGCCACCAAGGCCCCCTCACCCGCCATCGCCATTGCCATCGTGGTGGCCATCATCGGGTTTGGGATTCTGCGCAACCTGCCATGGGCTCCCTTCAGCTGGCTGGCTCCGCATTGAGGAGCCCAATTCAGCTCCGGACAGGGTTCAAGGATTAACACTAAACTGGCTCACTCGCAGGAAAGCGGCCTGCATTCTCCCTTCGCCAATGGGGACTCTTTCTGAAGTTTTCCACAGATAAAGCAACCGCGGGGCTCCGGTCCTCACTGAGGTTGACGTGAGAAGTGCCCCCGCGGACGGTGCTCCTTCTGCTTGTGTCTGGTGCTGCGCAAAACTGAGATTCAAGTCAATCATGTAGCCGTCTGGGCCGATGACAGGATCCACCTCCAGGCGGGTGCCGATTCTCGAAACGGTGTCTTCCTCCTCGTCCGCATCGTCGTCACGCGCCGCAGGGCTGACTCCTCGCAGATCTATGCGTGGCATGGCATCACCACTCTGGCCTGCAAAGAGCAACAGGCGCTGGCCGCTTCGCGTTTCCGACCGGATGAAGCCCGTTCGTTTCAGTTCCCCCTTGGCCAGCAATGCCAGCATACGCGTCCAGGCGAAAGAATGATCCGTACGCCCAGAGGTTTCCGCAGCTAAAGACTGTACCAATGACCATTCCCCCTCCACGACAAGAAGTTCATGCACCAGCAGCGTGGGGCGAACACCACAAAACATTTCCGTCAGCGCTTGGATTTGATCAAGATTCTCCGAAGTATTCACCACCACCAGCGTTGAGGTCGCACGGTGCAAGTAAGCCCTCGAACCTGGCGGAAAATGTATGCCTTGTTGTTTGATCCCTTCTTCGACCGGTCTGATCTGAAATGCGGGTTCTTTAGAAACGGACTGTGGGGTACTTGGACTCTGAAAAGGATCGGCCGATCCCCGGTCCGTGCGATTCCCCGCGTCGTCCGGAGTCCAGAGTTCCGGCAGGTTCACGTGGCAATGCATCGCTCGCAACTCCATCCCCTCCGGAGTCCCCAATTCAGAAGACTTCGACGTCTTGACTCCCAAGAGTTGGCGGGCCCGTTTCTCGAAAAGCTCATCTATATCGGGCAACACTGGCGTCACGTTCGTCTCCAAAACCGCAACGCGGGTCACGTCCCGATCCTGCCCCCAGGGCCTCCACATACCAATGACGCGAGCCGCGCCGACTCTGGCGCTGACGGATGTCGTCACTATCGCCTCAGGCCGAGGCTGAACCACCTGCCCGGATTTGTCTGCAGCTATTGCATCGCGAAACTCAAAATGCATGTTCATGGAGATGATGTCATCGTATTCCAGAGTCAGATCCGCCTCGAATTTGAGCGTTGGCTCTGTCCTCGCCTGTGACTCTGTCACCGTAAGTCGTGATCCAGATTTGCCTTCGACCGTCGTCTGGGCAAGCAGTCTGGCTTCGCCTTTGGCAGCCTTGTCGCGCAACACTTCTGCAAAGAAGGTCTGATCCTGACGGGTTGACAGCGAGATCAACAGCGGTTCGTCGACGGCAATGCTGGACTCAAACACCTCTAGCTTGAAAGTGATCACTTTGGGAAGCTGCTTGCAGGCGTGATTGCAAAAATAGCCGATCCGCTGCAAGCCCTCGTGGGTGGATCTCGCCACCAACGTTCCCGAGCTCACGTCAGCCTGGAACATAGTTCCCTCAGGGAGATGCCCCACCTGAGCCTCCACGGCCGATAAAATGCTGGAAGTGTGTTTGGCTGGATCCCCATCGAGGTTGTTACCAAATTTCACAAACATATAGCCGACGGGCATCCGGAAGGTCTGTATGTCCCATTGATCCAACTTTCGGAAGGCTTCAACCGCTTGAGTGACAGCGGGATCGTTTGACTTGATCTGAGCCATTAATGAGGTCAGACCTGAAAAGGCTGCAACGACAAGCAGCAGCAAGCGCATTTTTACTCCATTCATTGGCAAAGAGAGGGGTTTGAAAAAACGTGAGAGTTCCCATTCGACTTTGCTTACGGGAACCATCTTGGGAGACTGGCAAAGGCCGACTTCAACACGACCTCTCGATGCTAGAGGGTTCTCGAATCCATTTCGAACTAAACTTTCCCAAGTGCCTCTGCTGCCTCTCGATAGGGTTTCTCCCATCTGAACGTTAATTGATCAGACCTGCGAAATCCGGGGATGACTCCTGCCCCGTAGCTGCTAGGTTCCGCCCAGTGCCCCACCAAGCTCAACAGGAAAGACTGGCCCTCGACTGGCTCTACAGCACCCAGCTTTTTGGGATCAAGCTGGGGCTTGAAAGCACGTGCCGTCTGTTGAGCGAATTGAAGCTGCCACGCGAAGGGCAGAAATTCTTTCATGTGGCGGGGACCAACGGCAAGGGCAGTGTCTGCGCGTTTTTGCACAGCCTGCTGAAAGCCGCCGATGTCAACGCAGGGTTGTTCACATCTCCCCACCTGGTCCACTTCCGTGAGCGCGTTCGCGATGCTGAGCGCAGCATCAACTCTGCCGAGATCATCAAGGAGGTGGAATCTCTCAAAAAGCGGGTGGAAGACTGGGAGCCGCACCCCACGTTCTTCGAGCTGACCTTTGCCCTGGCGATGGACTGGTACCGCAAGCGCAACCTGGACTGGGTGGTGCTGGAGACCGGCATGGGCGGACGCCTGGATGCCACCAACAGCATCACGCCTGAGGTGTGCATCATCACTGCCATCGGCCTGGATCACCAGGAGCATCTGGGCAGCACGCTGCGCGAGATCGCGATGGAAAAGGCCGGGATCATCAAGCCCGGCATCCCGGTGATCACGCTCAAGCAGGCCCCTGAGGTGATGCAGGTGATTTCCGACACGGCCCGCGAGCGCGGAGCCCCACTGACCATCGTCACCACCCCTCTTCGCGGGTACCAGTTGGGCCTCTTCGGCCAGCACCAGTTGTGGAATGCCACCCTCGCGGTTGCAGCCTTCAAAGCCGCAGGCTTCCGCGCCATGGAGCCCGTCCTACGAGTGGGGCTGCGCGATGTGGAGTGGCCAGCCCGCTTCCAGCGCGAGGAAAAAGACCGCCTCATCATCGATGGCGCACACAACCCCGATGCCGCGGAGACGCTCGTCCGCACGTGGCAACAGGCCTTCCCGGGTGAGAAAGCGAGCATCGTCTTCGGCTCGGTGTCCAGCAAGGACGCCCGCGCCATCATGCGCTCCCTCCAGCCCATCGCTGCCCACTGGCATTTCACCCGGTTCGAAAGCCCCCGCGCCATGGCCCCTGAAGAGCTGCGCAAGGAGCTGGCTCAGCTCTATGCCAATGCCGTGAACTGCAGCGTGCACGAGACCATTGAGGATGCCCTTGCCAAGGCCCGCCACAATCCCGACCGCGTCCTCGTCACCGGCTCCCTCTACCTCGCTGGCGAAGTCATTTCCATCCTGCGTGGCGAACGCGAGTGGTTCCAGAGCAGTAGGCAGTAGAGAGAGGGATAAGGGGAAAGGGAAGAGGCATAAGGCAAAAATCCAAATGCCAACACTCAAACCTCATCGCCCGAGGGCAGGTCAGCCCAGGCGGCTCGATGCTCCCCATTTTGAATTCCTAATTTATAATTCCAGCGGCTAGCCTCTCCAACCGTAGCTGCTGATGCCGACCATCTCCACCCAGTGGTGCTTGCCGTCGGTGCGCCAGGTGAGCTCGGCGATGACGGGCATGTCCATTCCCCAGCCTAGCTGGTTGGCGAGCTGGCGGGACAGATTGTTGCCTTTGGGCACGAAGATGTGACCCTGGAAGGGACCGTGCGGTTGCTTCACCTCATAGGCTTCTTTCGAGGTGACGTCGGGCACGTCTTTGTCGAAGTAGTGCTTCCGGCGCAGCATCACGCGGAAGTTACCTGTGGCAGCCTGGTTGTTCTCCAGAAACTTCAGCAGGAGGCTCTCCTTGAAATCGACGAAGGCTTCCCAGTCCACTTTCACGCCTCCTTTGGTGGACTGCTCCACCAGGGTCAGCACGGGATGCTCCAGAGAGCCACCGCTCAACTCGAACATGCAGTACGGAGGCACGCCGTTCTTGTTCACGTAACGCTCCACGAAATCGATCTGACCCACGCGGATCGGACCGTCGCCGAACTTTGCGACGCTCTTTTCCATGGCGGAGCGCAGGGTCTCACCTTTCTGAACCAGGGGCAGTCGCTCACTCCATGTAGAGGAGTTCAGGAATTTCTGCAGCACCACCAGGGCGGTCTGGGCCTCTTTGGGCACTCGATTGACTTTCGGAGGGGCAGCGGGCGTGTTGGCAAGCGTCAGGGCAGGCCCGGGTACAGCCGTCTCAGGCGGGATGGGCCCATTGGGGAGGGCCATGTCTGGAGGCGGAGGGGGCAGCCCACCATAGGGCACCCCATTGTCAGCAGGGACAGCTGTTGTGCTCCCCCCCGCCCCCCCGGGAATGTCCGAAGGCAGAGGTGGAGGCGCTGAAGGAGTACTACCCACCATCGCCAGTGTGGCGGGAGGTTCAGTGGAAGCCGAAGAGGCTGGTGGGACAGGCATCTCTGCTGGTACCACTGGAGCAGCAGGAGGCTGGTCCGCCACTGTGAGCGCCGGCGCTGGCATTGGGGTCAGCGTCGGCGTCAATTCGGCTGCACTGGGAGT
>JBGGMQ010000227.1:0-3663 GCA_041287975.1 Verrucomicrobium sp.
CCGTCCCAAGTCTCATTCCTCGTCGTTGTCTGGTCTGCTGAACATGGACCAGTTGGAGACCATACCCGGTGTGAGTTCCCATGCTGTGTATCTTACTCCTGAGATGGCCAGGGCCATGCTTGAGCGCAACACCCGCAACCGGAAACTTTCCGACCAGGTGGTGGAGAAGTACATGGAGGAAATCCGCAATGATGAGTGGCGGTTGACGCCGACGGCAGTGGGCTTTGATGCTGAAGGCAACCTCGTGGATGGCCAGCACCGGCTCGCAGCGATCGTGAGGTCCCGCCGCACCGTTCCTATGATGATCACTACGGGATTGCCGCTGGCCTCCCAGGAGAAGGTGGACCGGCAACGCCGCCGCAGTCTCTTTGATGCGCTCTACCTCTCCGGTCAGGTGCGAAACCGCAAGTGGGTGGAGATCGCAACATGTCTGGCGAGACGCGTGGTCTCCAGTAACAGCGGCACCACTCCGCCGGACAGCGTGGTGAAACAGGCCCTGGAGACACATCGTGTCTCAATCGAGGCCGTCACCTCCCAGATGGGGGAGAAGAGTGTCAGAGGTATTTCCCAGGCCTCCTTTCTGGCCGCGGCGGTGTTATACCATGAAATCGACCCGGGGAAATGCATTGACTTCTTGCAAGCAGTCCGCACGGGGGCCGGCCTTGCGCTGGATCATCCTGCCCTGCGGCTGAGGAAGCTGCTCATGGGGGAATCACTGCTGCATTCGATGCCGCGGGGCGGGGCGAATCAAAGTTACATCTTCCGGAGATCTGTTTACGCCATGCAGGCGCACCTGGAGGGCAAGCTCATCGGCGGATTGCGTGAAGCGGACGACTTCAACCCGGTCCCAGGGGTACGGGAGGTCGTGCGCCTGGTGAGAAAACGTGTGCGCACTGGCGCGTCGCCCGAGGTGCTGCCCAGTGAGGGGGGGGCGTTGCGGGATGGCACCCGTTTGCTGCTCACCGCCTGAACGGGGAGGGGCCGTTGCAAGGGATGCTGACGGGGGATTTTTAGGTTCTATGGGTTTATGAAATAACTAGTGTGAACAGCTGACCGTCTCCGGATGCGGAGGCGTGGTTCAAGGAATCGCGGTGGGTTGCGCCCACCCCGGGTGGCGTGTGCCGCCGTCGGGGTGCGGTGCAGGGCTGTTTGTGCCCACGCAGCTGCATCGCACCGACTCAATTGTTTTCAACAGATATCAACGATCATGACTGCAAAAACACGTCGTATGTACATGGTGTCAACTGGGGCCACACTTGTGGAGGTTGTCATTACCATCGGCATTCTGGTGACTGTCCTCGTTCCGCTGGTCGGGCTGCTTTCTTCAGCCATTGAGACCAGTGGAAAGGCCGCCGTCACCACGGTGTCGGCACGCATCGCCTCGCGACTGATGGGTGAGGTTCAGCAGGCGGACTGGACGAAGCTGCAGAGCTGGCAGAACAAGGACACGTATCTGGATGACCAGGGCATGGAGCTGGTCAGTGCCGCCACGCAATCCAAGTCCGTCTACACGGCGAGAGTGCGGCTGGGCAGCGGAGACGGCGTGACTTTGAACACCGCGTCGGGCTTGCCCGCCAACACCTGGCAGCGCCAGGCAGTCGTCCTGGTGGCCTCCCGCTCTGGGGACTTGGGGAAAAAGGCGCTGGACGCGGCCGAAGCCGCCCTGGACTCAGGGAAAGCCGTGCCTGGAGGGGTTCGGGTCAGCCGCACCATGCTCGTGAATCTCGAGAAGAGCCTCTGATCTTTGCTGTTTCATGAACTCACCTTTCTCCCACTCTCAAAAACGGGCAGGCTTCACGCTCATTGAGCTGCTGCTCAGCATCAGCATCCTGTCCGTGGTGCTGATGACCACCACCTCCCTGCTCAATGCGTCACTGGGGCAGTTGCGCATTGCTGAAGCCAGGAACGGCCAGTTTCGCGAGGTTCAGGCAGCGTTTGAAACGATGTGCCGCCGTCTCGAGGCGTGTGAGATCAATCCGTACTATGACTACGTCTACGCGAACAATGACATCAACACCGTCCCAACGGGGTACAAGCTGCAGTCAGACCTGCACTTCGTCTCCGGCACGGCCACTGCCGGCACCAGTCCGGTGATCGGCTCTGGAAACCGCCCCGGCCATGCCGTGTTCTTTCACGGAACCTACGGCCTTACGGCGCAAAAGGACTGGAAAGGTCTCGGCACCCTGCTCAACAGCTGGGGCTACTACGTCGAGTTCGGGGACGACAGCACGGCCAGGCCCACCTTTCTGAACAGTGGCTCCAGCGGGGTGGATTCCAGAATGCGGTTCCGGCTCAAGGAGCTGCAGGTGCCTGCCGAGCAAATGCGCACCTATGCGCTGAAGCTCAACACCCAGACGACCAAGGCCAGGGTGCAGGAGTGGTACACGACAGCGCTGGGGGACTCGGCCAATACCCATGTCGTCGCGGAAAACATTCTCACTTGCGTGATTTTCCCCACGGTTCCTGATGGCAGCACCACTTCCACAGGCGCAACGCTCAAGCCGGAGGCCCTGGCCCCTGCCTACAACTACGACACCCGCAGCTACCAGTATGCCTCCAGCAACAGTCTGGCGGAGGTGACCCGGCACCGGTTGCCGCCGCTGATCCGGCTCACCCTGGTGGCGGTGGATGAAGTGTCCGCAGCCCGTCTTCAGGAGCAGAACGGATCTGCCATGCCATCGCTGGGACTGGACAACCTCTTTACTGATGCCGCGAAATACGATGCCGACCTTCAGGTCGTGGAGAACTCCCTTGTCGCCCAGAAACTGAACTACCGGGTCTTCACCACGACGGTACGCCTGCGCAATGCGCGGTGGAACGGCACCTACTGATCACAGCCATGAACGTTAATCGTCATCCCACGTCGCTCCGGAGTTCGCGGAGCCAATTTCTTCGGGCCTTCACCCTGGTCGAGATGCTCATCGTGATCGCCATCATGGGTTTGATGCTGGCCATGGCCGGCACCAGTGCGAGCAGTCTCATGACGACGCTGCGCATGAAGGAGGCCATGGAGACCATTGGCAACACCATGGAGCACGCACGCCAGGTGGCCATGACTTCCAACCACGAGGTGGTCTTTCGCATCTACAAGGTCAAGAACGACATGGGGGAGGATGCCTGGAGGAGTGTGGAGTTTGGCACGGTGAAGATCGTGACGGATCCGGCGGATCCTGAGTACAAGGATCCCACTGCAGCCGGGTTCGAGCCCAGCTTCACTGCCATCGGTGCCGCCGAGCATCTTCCCGAGGGCATGGTGTTCCATTCAGATGCCACGTACTCCACGCTGGTGAATGCATCTGGCACGGACCTCATCAAAGGAACCGATACCGGGCCCGACGGGCGCACCCGCTCGTACGTGACGCTGAAGTTCCTGCCGGACGGGCGCTGCAATCTGGACACGTCGAAGAAGTGGACGCTGACCCTGGTGAAGGAGGCGGACGCCACGCAAGGCGGACTGCCGGCCAACTTCGCCACCATGCAGCTCGATCCTGCCACGGCGCGGATTCGCTTCTACCGCCCCTGACCTTCCGATCCACTCCTCGCACACTATTTCCTGGAATCACGCTTTCTGACCTGACCTGACCATGCAACCGCCAGCCTTCTCCCGTCCTAGTTCCCAGCGTGCCCGCGGCACTGCGCTTCTCCCGGCGCCCATCCTCGTTG
>JBGGMQ010000228.1:0-3140 GCA_041287975.1 Verrucomicrobium sp.
ACGCTGCTGGAGACTCCCCAGGCGATCTCGGTTATTCCCCGGGCAATATTCGTGGACCAGGGATCGAAGAAGCTGGAGGAAATCATCCGGAACTCTGCAGGCGTCAGCACGGGCGGCTTTTTCGGCGAGTGGGATTACTACCGCATCCGCGGCTTTGAAGCGTCCTACTTCTCGACGTATGTGGACGGCCTGATTGCAGAAGACTCCCCGGGCGAAGAGCCTTGGGGCCTGGAGCGGGTGGAAGTGGTGAAGGGACCTGCGTCGACGCTCTATGGCCAGGGCCCGTTGGGTGGATTTGTGAACGTCGTCAGCAAGCGCCCGCAGAAGGAGTTCTTTGGCGAGGTGGAGATTACGGGCGGATCGTTTGATCTGTACCAGGCGGCACTGGATGTGAACCTGCCGCTCACGGGCTCCGGGGCCGCGGTCGCTCCGGCAACAGGCGTACTCTCTGGCAAGAGCGCCAAGTCCGTTGCTCCCGTGGTGGCTGCCAGCCAGGACGGCGGTGTGTACCTCCGGCTCAATGCCTTGTACCGGAACTCCGGTTCCTTTGTGGACTACGCGGAGTCTGAGCGCATTTTCTTCGCTCCCTCACTTACCTGGGAGATCAGCCCTGACACCTCGCTGACCATTCTGGCCCTCTACAAAGAGGACACCATGGATCTGGCGTACGCCCTGCCCGCCCGCGGCACCGTGTTGCCCAACCCCAATGGCCGAATCCCCATCAGCCGCTACATCGGCAATCCTGCGTTGGGCAATGATGAGTGGGAGCGCACCATCCGCCTGGGTTATGAGTTCAACCACCGGTTCAACGATCACCTGAAGATCCGGCAGAATTTCCGGTACTACTGGCTGGACTTTACCAGCACCGACCTCTCCTACCCCCAGTTTCTGGACACCGACAACCGCACACTGGCGCTGGCCGGGTACAGGTCCTACGGAGAATACGAGGGTTTGCGCGTGGACACGGCATTGGATGCCTCGTTTGAGACCGGTGTGGTGAAGCACTCGCTGACCCTGGGTGTGGATTACCGTTACTCAGAGACCCTCTTCAACTCCCGCGACGGGGATCTCATCTTCCTTGACGTGTTCAAGCCCAACTACAGCTCCCTTCCCAATTACAAATACGGACCGCAGTACTCCGATCGCGATGAAGATTCCGACCTGGGCTTCTACATCCAGGAACAGGCAAAGATCGGCAATGTGGCGCTCACCTTGGGTGGACGCTTTGACCATTCCATGTTTGATGGCAACCCGGGCAAGTACAAGGATGACTCATTCACTCCGAAGGCTGGCATCACCTGGGAATTCACCCCCGGGGTAGCAGCCTATGCGAACTACAGCCGCTCCTTCACCCCTCAATGGTCTTCCACCGATGCGTCCGGCCAGCCTGTAGCTCCCGAGGAAGGGGAAAACTGGGAAGCAGGCCTCAAGTACAGCATTCTGGATGGCAAGATCTCCGGGATGCTATCGGTGTACCAACTGACTCGGGAGAACGTCGCCACCGACAACCTGAGCACCCCGGACCCGTTTGATGCCATCGTGACCGGCGAGCAGCGTTCCCGCGGCTTCGAGTTCGAAACAGCCGCCGAGCTTGCTCCGGGCCTCCAGTTCACGACGGCGTACACATACATCGATGGCGAGATCACCGAGGACAACACCTACACACCAGGCACCCGGCTGCAGGGTGTGCCTGAGCACAGCGTGAATGCCTGGCTCAAGTACACGGTCCAAAGCGGGGCACTCAAAGGCTTCGGCGTGGGCCTGGGTGGCCGCTACTTCACCTCCCAGGCGGGAGATCTGGGCGACACCTTCAGCCTTCCTTCCTACGGCATCGTGGATGCGGCTCTCTACTATGAGCGGGACGACTTCCGCGTGCAGGTGAACTTCAACAACGTGTTCGACAAGCGGCACTTCGTCGGATCGTACAGCGACGTGTACGTGCTGCCCGGCGCCCCCTTCAATGTGGCGGCTAGCGTCTCCTGGAAATTCTAACCCTCTTTCGATAGTCACCTCCACTTCCAACTCAAGGCGTTCTCCCAACGGTTTGCCCAACCGGGGAGGACGCCTCTTCCATTTCATGAAACGTTTCCTCTTCAACCTTCACTCCTGGATGGGCCTGATCGCTGCCCTGGGACTTATCGTCATTGGACTGACAGGCAGCATCATCGTTTTTACCGAGGAGATTGACCGGACCCTGGCACCAGCAGAAGTGATTGTGAGCCCCACCCCAGCGGGCAGGCTCCCCCATGACACTCTGCTGAGCCAAGTGCGCAAAGCGGTTCCGGGATACGTGGTCACAGGATGGACCGTCGCCAACTCACCCACCAAAGCGGACCAGTTCTACATGGTTCAGGAAGGTACCAGCAACTGGCGCTTCGTGCGTGTCGACCCCTACACGGGCGAAGTTCGAGGAACCCCCACTGAATCCGGCAAGACTCTGACCGGATGGCTCCTCGAACTGCACTACACATTTTTTGCCGATCATACAGGGCTTCTCATCGCAGGCTTATTTGGTGCTCTATTGTTCCTTTTGGGCATCACCGGTTTCTGGCTCTATCGCGGTTTTTGGAAGACGCTCTTCCTGCTGCGCTGGGGCCGTAGTGCGCGCATCTTTTTCTCAGATGCCCATAAAATGGTGGGCATCACCACGGTCGCTTTTAATCTGATTCTGGGTTTCACCGGTGCCTGGTGGAACATCGGCCACATTCTCGAACATATGAATGAGAAAGAACACGTGGAGGAGGATCCGCCCATTCATCGAACCTACGAATCTCCTGGCACGTCCATTGACGGCCTTATCACCAAGGTGGAGACCAAGGCCTCTGGCTATATTCCCGGCTACATCTCCCTGCCTACCACGGACAAAGAAGACATCGTCTCCTACGGCAAACTGGCATCCTACGGCCCCTTTCGCAGCAACTACGGCAGTGTCGCCACCTTTGATGCAAAGACAGGGGACCTAAAGGACTTCACCGACGTGAGGCAGAGTGGACTCTGGGCCCAGTTTGAAGACAGCTTCCGCCCCCTGCACTACGGCACCTTTGGTGGGCTGCCCGTGAAGATCCTGTGGTCGCTGGGGGGCCTTGCGCCCGGGATCCTTTCCATCACGGGTTTCCTGATGTGGTACAAACGCAAGTTCC
>JBGGMQ010000229.1:0-7529 GCA_041287975.1 Verrucomicrobium sp.
CCCTTCACCAGACCCGCATCCAGCGGGATCACATCAAACAGCGTGCGAATCCGCAGCGTCTTCAGCGCCAGCTTCCACGCCAGCTTCAACTTGGGGAACTTGATCTCGGGATCGAGGAACAATTCCACTGGGTCATAGCCGCACTTGCGGTGAATGTCCACACAGCGGGCAAAGTCCGGCGCCAGGCTGTCCTTCAGCCAGTAGTAGTAGGTGAACCAGCTCCGGAAATCCGCCACGGCCACCAGGTCGCCACTGCGGGCGTGGTTCAGGCCCACAAAGAACTTCTCCTGCTTGCCCAGCACCTGCTGGACGCCCGTCGTATTCTCTAAAACCGTGCGCACCTCGGACATGAGGCTGGGGTCATTCACATAGATGTGGGCGAGCTGGTGGTCCGCCACGGCGAAGACCTTGCTCCCGCCCAGATCCAGCGTCTCCGTGCCCAGCTCATCCTTGATGGAGAGCCAGCCCTTCTCACGGAAGATGCGGTTCAGGTGCACAGGCCTGTCCACATCCGTGATGCCGTACTCAGAGAGCAGCACCACCTTGATGTTGCGTTGTTCATAGAACCGAATCAGGTCACCCACCACTTCATCCGCCTCATTGAGCGCCTTGGTGATCTTGGTCATGTCCAGCCCGTAGCGCTGGAGGTCGTAGTCCAGATGCGGCAGGTACACCAGTGAGAGGCTTGGCCAGCAGTGCTCCTCCACCCACTTGGCCGAGGCGGCAATCCACTCCGTGCTGCGGATGCTCGATGCCGGCCCCCAAAAGTGGGGAAACGGGAATGCCCCCAGGTCCTTTTTGAGCCGGTCCCGCATGCCCATCGGCTGCGTGTGCACATCGAAGACCTTGCGACCATCTGCCGGGTACAGAGGGCGCGGCGTGATCGAATAATCTGCCGTGGAGTACATGTTGTACCACCAGAAGAGCTTCGCACACGTGAACTCCGGGTCCACTTTGCGCAGGATCTCCCAAATCTTCTCCCCGCTCACCAGCTGGTTGCTCTGCTTCCAAAACCGGTGCTCAGCGTACTCACGGTCATACCACCCGTTGGCCACCGCCCCATGATCTCGTGGCAATCGCCCAGTCAAATAAGTGCTCTGGGCCGTGCAGGTCACCGCTGGCAGCGTCGGCTGCACCCGGGCGATCCGGTTGCGCTCCATGAACTCTCGAATGCGCGGCGTGGCATCACAGATGAGCCTGGGAGTGAGTCCAACGACATTGAGAATGGCAGTGCGCTGCATGGGGCAAGGAGAATCCCGGCACAAAAAGCCGGCAGCGTGAACCTTCAAACGTCACAGCCCCCTCTGCAAGGACTCTTGCAATCCCAAATATTCAGGCTCGCCCCTTGTCCTACTTCACCCACCCGAGGTACAGCACCGCCACGTACAGCATCTTGCAGACACCATGAAGGATCTGGTCACTGTGGAAATTGATCTTCCGCTCACACTTGGCGGCATCCAGCACGAAGTGCAGAACGAGTTCCGCCACACCAAAAATCACGCGGCCTGTGATCAGCCACACGAATCCAGCGTGGATCAGGCAATGCGCCAGCAGGCAGTGGAGCCAGAGGCCCTGCGGTTGGGCTGACATGCCCGCCCCCCGGTAGTGCCGGTTCTTGTGCAGGGCCAGATACTCCCCCTGGAGGGGGTAGTCAGCAATCGCATGGCCGATGAGGAGGGCGAAAAGGAGTGACAACCCTTCCCCTGGGCTGGCGGGCGATTGCACGAGATCGAGCATGGGCAGAACTATTTCACTGGCACCCTTTACTGGCTATCGTATCCACCCGTTTTTTCCGGGTCTGTCTGTAAAAAAGGCGGACCGGGGTCCGCCTTCATTTGTGATCCTCTGTGCCTTTTAGATCTGGCCCATCATGGCCACCTTCTCATTCGTCTCGCGCAAGCGGCGGCTGAGGGTGCTGGAAATGCCGATCAGCAGGTGCGAGGCTGGCAGCGGACTCACGTTCATGAAGTCCTCCAGGCTCTGGCGGTCAATGCGCCAGACCTGGGAGAATTCGATGGCGGTCACCGTCGCGCTGGCGAGGCCAGGGTGGAAGATGTTGATCTCTCCGATCGTCTCGCCTACGCCGATCCGGCCGAGCAAGACCTGGCGACCTGCCCGTACTGCCGAGGCGTGCAAGGTGCCGCCGATCACGAAATAAAGGGAATTTTGCTGCTTACCCTCTTCGATCAGAACCTGGCGCTCGTGCACCGGGAGAAACTCCCCGTAACTGCTCAGGAGCAGGCGATCGTCGTCGCCAAGCGGTTCGATAATGCCTTTTGCGGGAAGTTCGGGACGGGAGAAATCGGTGCTCATAGGTGATTCGATTGATGCCGTGCGTATTTTTGTATGGGATTGCGTACCGAGGCAAGAAAAGAAAAGAATACTGTCTGCTGAAATACCAGGGCCCGCACGAAAGTAGTGATGATTCGCACTTTTCAGCAGGTTGCTGCCCACTCTTGTCGGAAATGTGCCCTGTCTTGTGATGTCCCGTCGCCTTCCGGTGGTATCCCTACCGAAATTTCTCTGGATTTCATGACGAACCTATTCACAGTCCCCGCCTTCCGAAACCAACGTTAGCAACCCAAGCCAAACCAACTCACTCCGAGCCATGTCCGAGAACAACCAAGAGAAAAGCTCCTACGCCCTGATCTTCGCCAACCTGCTGCTCCGCCTCTGGATTGCACTTCGTCTGATCGCCGCGGGCTTGGACAAGTTTCGGGCTGGCTCCGGGAAAGACGCCACCTTCACCCTTGAGAACTACAAGACGAAGATGGGCAACATCGCCAAATTGACCTACGAAAAAGGCTTCCTGCCAGAAAAGCTTTGCAACCTGTACGCCCAGCCTCTGGGTTACATCCTGCTTGGCGTGGGTGTTTGGGTCCTCTTCGGCCTCTTCACCGAGCTCGGCCTCCTCGCCGCAGGTTTCACCTTCCTTTCCCTCGCGATCGGCCTGGCCACCCTTCCCGACGACACGGAAGTGCTCTACATTGGTGTGCACATCCTCATCGTGGCCGCCGCCCTCGCCACCAGCCGTGCGAACAAGATCTCCCTCGACGGTCTCCTCTTCCGCAAGCGTAACGACGACTAAGTAACCCCACGCCGGCTGCCTGTCGTGCTGGCCTTCTCATTCGTTGACGTATGAATCCCTCCCTACCCTCTTCTAATTCCCAACCTGCCTCCGGCCTGGGGCGCTTCATGGACCGGCGCGGCTTTGTCCGCACCTCCGTCCACACTGGCGCAGGTCTGCTTTTGCTCACCAGCAAGAGCGCCATCGCCCAGCAGACCGCTCCAGAGCGCATCATCAAGTGCGCCCTCATCGGCTGTGGTGCCCAGGGTGAACGCCTTCGCGCCTCCGCCGCCGACGTTCCCGGTGTGCAGTGGGTCGCAGTTTGCGACATCTGGCCCTACCCCCGCACGCCCATGGCGCGCAAGATGGGCTACGACAACAAGAAGCGTAACTACGATGCCACCGTCGCGGAGTTCTCCGACGTCGGTGAAATGCTCGCCAAGCAGACCGACATCGAGGCCGTCTTCGTTGCCACGCCTGACTTCCTTCACGCCCCGTTCAGCCGCCAGTGCCTTGAGGCCAAAAAGGCGGTCTACTGCGAGAAGATGATGTCCAACACCATCGAAGGTGCCCGGGACATGGTCAAAGCGCAGCAGGAGACCGGCGGGATCTTCCAGATCGGCCACCAGCGCCACAGCAACCCCCGCTACATCCACTTCCGGGAAAACATCTACAAGGGGCCCAAGCTCCTCGGTCGTGTCACCCACGCCTACGGTCAGTGGAATCGTGGCGTCTCCGCATCCAAGCCCCTCTCGCCACCCAAGAACCAGGAGATCCCTACGGACATCCTGGCGAAGTATGGCTACGACAGCATGGAAGCCTTCCTGAACTGGCGCTGGTACAAAAAGTACGGCGGCGGAGCCATCTCCGACCTCGGTGCACACCAGATTGACATGTTCAACTGGGTGTTCCAGACCAAGCCCACGTCCGTCTATGCCGCAGGCGGCATCGACTACTATGATGGCAAGGAGGGCCGCGCGATGTTCGAGTATCCGGACAACGTCATGACCATCTATGAATACCAACTGCCCACTGGCACCGCCAGAGCCTACTACCAGGTGCTGACCACCACGGGTTCCCAGGGGTATTACGAGAAGTTCATGGGCATCAATGGCAGCGCCATCATTTCCGAGAGCCCCACCTACAACCAGGTCTACGCCGAGCCCGACAACGACTGGTCCCAGTTTGCGACCGGGCCCACCCCTGCCGTGGTGCAGGCAGGTGACGACGTGAAGAACAAGTTCTGGGAGCAGTCTCGCAACTGGGACAAGCCCAAGCCCCCGTCCTACGACCTCGGCCCTCTCGCCAAGGCCCTCGCCGACGTGCGCGAAAGCAAGCCGCTGGCCCGCTGGGAGATCCCCGTGGCCCTCAGCCGCTTCCCCCACTCCCCCCACATTCAAAACTTCATCGAGTGCACACGCGACAAGACTCCGGACAAGCTCACCTGCCCCGTGCAGATGGCGTTCGAGTCCTGCGTTACCGTGCTCACCGCGCTGAAGTCCATTGAGGAAGGTGCCAAAGTCACCTTCAAACCCGAAGACTTTGTGGCCTGATGAACCCTCGGGGGTGGCAACACCCCCATCGCGCCCTTTGTCCATCCAGATCCCAGAATCCCAAATGAAACTGAAGAAGAACACCCTCCTCCTTGGCGGCCTCCTGGCTACCTCGATCATGCTCTCCTCCTGCGGAGAAAAGAGCGGAGACGCTGCTGCCCCTACAGGCGGCTCCAGCTCCTCCTCCCCGGCCGCACCTCCTGCCGGTGACCTCGTGGACATCACTCCCGAGTACCCCAAGCCCATGTTCATCGGCACCCCTGTGCCGACTGGTGACATCCCGAACCTTGAGAAGCCTGATCCAGAAGCCGTCAAAGCTCGTCTGACACTCAAGGTCCCCAAGGGCACCGAAAACGTGGCCAAAGGCAAAAAAGTCACCAGCTCCGATCCTCTTCCCATCATCGGCACGCTTGACCTCGTCACCGACGGCGATGCCGACGGCTCCGATGGTTGCTACGTGGAGCTCGCCCCTGGCCCCCAGTGGGTGCAGATCGACCTCGGTGCCGAGTATGACGTCTGGAAGATCCTCTTCTGGCACTTCCACAAGCAGACCTCCATCTACTTTGATGTGAACGTGCAGGTGAGTGACGATCCCGAGTTCAAGACCGGTGTCACCACCCTCTACAACAACGACCACGACGACAGCGCCAAGCTGGGCAAGGGCGAAGACAAAGCCTATGTGGAAACCAACCACGGCCGCCTCGTCGACGGCAAGGGCACCAAGGCCCGCTACGTGCGCCTGAACAGCAATGGCAACACCGCCAATGAAATGAACCACTACATTGAGGTTCAGGTCTACGGTACCGCTGCCAAGTAAGCCTTTTTAGCCAGTCCAATTCTCACTGAAGACCGCTGCAGCTCTTGCAGCGGTCTTTTATTTTGCCTGCATGTGCCGCGTCGGTGTGCACAAAGTGCTCATGTTTCTCGCTTTTCTGGCACACCCGATTATTCTTCCACGGCAATTTTCTACTCTTAACTTCAGCCCGCGAGCTCTGAGTGATCGAATTTTTTCGTAAGCTTTTTGATACCTCCGACTTCCCTGCCCGCTGGCACTGCGGTTACTGGACTGATGGTCACGGCTGGCTTCACATCATCTCGGACGTTGCCATTTTTGGAGCCTATGCGGCGATCCCCATCTCGATCGCCACGTTTGTGCTGACGAAGCGGCGGGATATCGTTTTCCCAAAGCTGTACTGGCTCTTCGCCACCTTCATCCTGTCGTGCGGCCTCACCCACTTGGTGGAGGCCACCATCTTCTGGCACCCCTGGTACCGCTTTTCAGGCGTGATGAAGTTGCTCACTGCGGTAGTTTCCTGGACCACAGTCTTCGCCCTCATCAAAATTTTGCCGTCCGCGCTCAATTTGCCTGGGATTGCCAGGCTCAATGACCAGCTCGTTGCCGAGATCAATGAACGCAAAGCCTCCGAAGCAGCCCAGCGGAATGCCAGCGCCCGGCTCGCACTTGCCATGGAGCACTCCGATCTTGGCGACTGGAGCTGGGAAGCCTCCACGAACCACTGCACCTTCTCGCGTCGCGCCGCGGAGATCCTTGGTCTGCCTCAGGGGCAGCCTCAGTCTCGGGACACCCTCCGTACCCACATCCACCCTGAGGATCGGGAGCGGTCCAGGGTGTTGGTTGAGGATTCCATCAGCACCCGTCAGTCTTACAGCAATGAGTATCGCGTCATCCGCCCTCGTGACGGACATCTCGTCTGGGTCTCAGCGAAGGGCCGCGGCATCTACGATGCGAGGGGCAGCATCACCTCCATCATCGGCACCATCGCGGACGTCACCGAGCGCAAGATGCTGGACCAGGAGCGTGAGCGTCTCCTTGCCAATGAAAGTGAAGCCCGGGCCGAGGCAGAGCGCGCGAACCGAATCAAGGACGAGTTCCTCGCCACCCTCTCCCACGAACTGCGCACACCTTTGAATGCGATTCTCGGCTGGGCCACCATGCTCCGTGCAGAGGGTGTACAGTCTGCCGAGCTCGACACTGGCCTCGCCGTGATTGAGCGCAACACTTTGCTTCAGTCCCAGCTCATCGACGATCTGCTCGACATGAGCCGCATCATCAGCGGCAAGATCATCCTTGATTCAAAGCGCATCGACCTTCATCAAATCGCCCTCCAGTCAGTCACCACCGTCAAACTCCTTGCGGACGAGAAAGGGGTCGCACTCCTGCCTCCAGCGCAAACATCCCCCATCTACGTGGAAGGCGACGGCGTCAGGATCCAGCAGATCATCTGGAATCTGCTCACCAACGCGGTCAAGTTCACGCCATCAGGCGGCGCGATCAAAGTTTCCCTCCTTTGCGGGCAGGATCACGCGGAACTCAGCATCACTGACACGGGCTCCGGTATCAGCCCGGAATTCCTGCCCCATGCCTTTGACCGGTTCCGCCAGTCGGATTCGTCCACCACCCGTAAGCACGGCGGCCTCGGCCTTGGCCTTTCCATCGTGAAGACGCTGACCGAGCTGCATGGCGGCACCGTCCAGGCCAGCAGCCCAGGGTTGGGCAAAGGCTGCACCTTCAAGGTTGTTCTCCCACTTTCCCAGACCAAATCAGCGACCAACGGAGGAGAGCTTTTTGCCCCAGCCTCAGTATCCCCGCCCTCCAGCGCAGATCTCACCGGCACTCAAATCCTCGTTGTCGACGATGCTCAAGACAGCCTGGATCTCATGACCCACATCCTTCAGGGCCGTGGTGCACGAGTCACAGCCGTGAAGTCGGCAAGCGCAGCCCTCGACCAACTGGAGCATTGCCTCTTCCACGTCATGGTCAGCGATATCGGCATGCCCGAGATGGATGGGTTCGATCTCATCACCCAAGCCCGCCAACGCGACGGGGAACACGGGGGCCATATCCCCGCCATCGCCGTCACCGCATTCGCCCGCCCGGAAGACCGGGA
>JBGGMQ010000230.1:0-3089 GCA_041287975.1 Verrucomicrobium sp.
AAGAGATTACCAAAAAAGCTCATGCGGCCGGGAGTATGGCGACAGGTGGACGCAGATCCACTGCTTTTACGCCGTTGAATTTTTTGCACCCACTTTAGAAGCCACCTGGCGGCAAGTGGCTGGCACCATCCGACTGGCTGCGTCGACGTTTTTCCTCTTCCTCCTCCTTGGCTTTGGCAATGGTCCTCCGGTGGGCGATCATCTTCTGCTCCGTTTTGAGGGCCGCAATCTCACGGGGTGAGAGTCGCACCTCGGGAGGGAGAACTCCGCCGCAGTAGCCGCACTTCTCATTCTGGCGGCTGTAGAGCAGACGCTGGCAGTGGGGACAATTCATGGCGTCAAGATGCAGGCGGCCGCTCTGGCGTTGCCTGGGGCTTGCGGGCGAGCAGGCGATACATCAAGGGTGCTTTCGGCATACCCGGGGGAGGCACCATGCGTCGGTCACCTGAGTCATACATGCCCTCGAGCCCTTTCCACCCGTTGGCGTAGGGATACTCATCCAGTCGTTCGATCTGCATTCCTGCCTGAGCCAGCAAAGTGACCACATCCCCGAGGCCCCAAGCAAACTCATAACAGGGGTGCGGGTTGGTGAAATTCTCCACCCCGTTATGGTACTCTCCTCGAACCAAGCCCTCCCCTGACTTGGCCACGTAGTCACTGATGCCGGACAACTCCACCGGCCCCCGTGGGAAGTAGTCGTAGTGAAACTTCCAGTGCTCGTCGAAGATCATCACAAAGGGATGAAACTCGATGAAGACCAGCCGTCCGCCGGGACGGAGCAGATCATGAACGCCCTGCGCCCAAGCCTTGAGATTCGACAACCAGCAGATGGTGCCATAGGAGGCGAAAATGACGTCGAAACGTCGCGGTGATGCCACGGTCTCGTCGATGTAGTCAAAGATGTCCTGCCGATGGAATGTAGCGGGGAGTCCGGAGGCAGCCGAGAGCTCCGTGGCAAAGTTCACGGCCTCGTCCGAAATGTCCACTCCTGTCACCTTCCCGCCCAACTGGACGAGGCCAAGAGTGTCCTGCCCGGAATTGCACTGCAGGTGGAGCACCTCCAGACCGGAAAGATCTCCCAGTAGTTCCAGTTCCTCAGGAAACAGCGTGGTGCCTCCGGAGCGCAAGTAGGCAGCCTGATCTCCCTTGTGGCTGTTATGGGCCACAGTCGCGGCATTCCAGGAGAGACGGTTGGCTTCGTGAAATTCGTTTTGCATGGGAACAGCCCCAAGTAAGCGGGAGACGGGCGATCCGGCAATATTTTCTCCAGAGCACCGCAATTTTGATGCTTTTTAGTGGAAAAAGGCTCGCGGACACCCTCGCGAGGCAGGCGTATCCTCACACCGGGCTTGCATGGACCAGAGCGCCGGATATTAAGCACCCCTGCCTTTTCCATGACTCCTCCGATGACCGACCTCCTTCCTGCCCTGGCTGAAAAAGTGGGCACCCCCTTCTGGCTGTACGACGCGGCGCACCTGCGCCAGCGCATCGCGAACATCAAGTACATCACCGACACTCCCGGAGTGCAGGCACGGTTCGCCATGAAGGCCTGCCCCGCCACCAAGGTGCTGCAGGAAATGAAGGCGGCAGACATCTGGATTGACGCAGTCTCTGGAAATGAGGTGCTTCGCGCCCTGGGCGCAGGCTACGCGGGTGGTCAGGATCCCGCCCAAGTCTGCCTGACCTGCGACGTCTTCCGTGACAATGCACTGGACGTGGTCATGAAGCACGGCGTCCTGCCGAACATCGGCAGCCCCGGCCAGATCCAGGATCTTGCCAAAGCAGGGTACAAAGGCGGCATCTCTGTACGCGTGAACCCTGGCTTCGGTCACGGCCACGTGAACTCCTGTGACACCGGCGGCCCCAGTTCCAAGCACGGCATCTGGTTTGAAGATTTCTCCGCTACCAATACGATCGCCAAGGCGGCAGGATTCCCCATTCGCATGCTGCATGCCCACATCGGCAGCGGCCCCCAGTTTGACGAATTGGTGGAGAATCTCACCCAGCTTGCGGAAGAGTTTGCCTCATTCCTGCCAGAATTGCCTGACCTCACCGCCGTGAGTCTGGGCGGCGGCATTCCGCACAACTACCGCGACCCTGAGGCAACGGTGCCGCTTGACCGCTTGAAGGCCCTCTTCGCCGACTGTCATGCCCGCCTCAGCGCTGCGGCGGGTCGTCCCATCCGTCTTGAAATCGAACCCGGACGCTACTACGTGGCCCCCACCTGCAAGCTGGTCTCCAGGGTCACTGATGTGAAGCGCACGCGCGACAACGCCAAGGGCGCAGGCGTGACCTTCGCCATGGTGGATGCTGGTTTCGTGGATCTGGTCCGGCCAGCCATGTACGGCTCCTACCACCGCATCACCGTGCATCCACATGATGGTGCCGTGCGCCCCGAAGAGCCTATCGTGGTGGCAGGCCCTCTCTGTGAAAGCGGGGATGTCTTCACCCGGGATGATCAAGAACTTCTGCAACCCCGCCAGCTGCCCCGCCCCGAGGCAGGCGACCTCCTGGTGCTGCACGACGCCGGTGCTTACGGCTACGCCATGAGCAGCAACTACAATTCCATTGGCAAGCCACCCCAGCTCTGGCTGGAGGAAGACGGCAAGGTGGAGATGATTTCGCGCCGTGAGACGCTCGATGATCTGCTGAAGGCGGAGTGCTCTCAGCCTGTGTAAGGATCCGTCCTAAATCCCCTGTCTGCCCCTTGAGCCCAGAATGAGAATTCTGGGCCCAAACTGTTTTCAGGGACCGATACATCTCTGTGAGGATAGCCGTCACGAGGCAATTTCTACGCAGAAAATTCGTCCGACCTGTCCATCGCGGAAGGCGTGCTTCGTCACCCTTTTGAAGCCAGGCCACCAACAAGGGTGGTCGCCCGCAAGAACATTCAGGAGGAATACCATGAGTACCAACGCCTTAGCCGCCCCCCCGACCTCAACCAAGGCCCCGAAAGATGATCTTTCGAAGCACCCTGTGGTCGCCAGAGAAACTTGGATCAAGGCTCGTAAAGAGCTGATGGAGAAAGAGAAAGACCTCATGAAGGCCCAGGACGCCCTCGCGGCAGAGCGTCGCCAGCTGCCTTGGGT
>JBGGMQ010000231.1:0-3282 GCA_041287975.1 Verrucomicrobium sp.
TGCGATTGGCCAGCACTTGGGGATGCTCCGGGCCGAAGGCAGTTTCACAACGGGGGATGACTGCCCGGATGAATTCGGCGGCTTCCGCAAATTTGCCTTCAGAGTACAAGGCCACACCATTGGCCGTGATGGCTTCAATGTCAGGAGCACGCTCCAGCTCAGGGGGTGCGGTGTCCGGTGGTGTGCCTGGCAGCCGGTATCCATGGCAGGCAAAGAGCTGTACATGACCGACGGCACGGCCTTCATTCCGCAGAGTGTAAACTCCCAGGCTGTTGACCGTGTTGAATTCCTCCCGCAGTCGCCGGGGTGCTTTTTTTGCCGCGCTGGCGTTCATCACGAAGATGGCATTTTCCCCCACCCGCTCGGTGTAGGAGGGCCAGAACCAGTACTGGTTCTGGGGATGGTCGGTACTAAGGACATAACTCAACGGCTCGTCGGGGAGGGAAAGGCGGGCCTCCGGCAGGTGGAAGTTCAGCAGGCTGGCCCTGCCGTAGTGGTCGGAGATGAGGAACACCGGCTTGCCCTCAGCGGAGAGCGCTTTCCAGTGCCTCGCCACCAGGTCGGCAAGCGGTTGGCCCTGCCTGACGCGGGTGAGGGGATCAGCCTTTTCACTGAGGGTGATGCCAAAGGCCTTCGTCAGGAGGTGCGTGTTGTGCAGGAGCAGCACGAGGGGGAATCCGGTGATCATCCCCAGCGCAAGCAGACGCCGGGCCCATCTCGATCCCGGGTGGGTTTGGCTCTGGTGGTGCCACCACAGGGCGGTAAAGAGAAACAACACCGGGGTCACCGGGGCTATCCAGTTGGGCTGGGCCTTCGCCCGCACAGCCAGCACCAGGTAGAACAGAAACACCGGCACACTGGAGCAGGCCAGGAACTTCCACAGGGGAGGCTTTTCCTTGAATCGGAGGAATCCCCATAGCGCCATGGCGATCGCGATGCAGAAAACCGGATTCAACAGTCCAGCCACGGAACCGGCGAAAGCGCCGAGAAATTCCGGGTGGAAGCCACTGGGGTGGTCCAGGCCGCCGCGTTCCTGCAGGTGGGTGAGAGTGATCCAGCCGTGAGCAGCATTCCAGTAGATCACGGGCACAGCCCCCAAGGCATTGAGCGCCAGAGCGGTGACAGGTCCCCGCCAGCCGATGCGCTTGCGATACTCCGGAGCCCACAGGAGGAAGAGCCCGAAGCCAAGCCAGAGAAACGGAGAGAAGAACTTGCTCAGAAAGCCCAGCGCCATGCAGACGCCGCTGAGGCACCACCAGTGGTAGCTTCCCTTTTCAATGGCGATCCACATGGCCAGGACGGCGGCCGTGTGGAAGCAGACGGTCGGAGCATCCACGGTCAGGAGCGTGGAGCCTACGGCAAAGAGCGGTGTGACGGCGAAGGCGGCGAGGGTCCAGAAGGTCCACTTCTCACTCGTGCGGGTGCGCAGGAAGGCCCGTGCCATGAAACCAAAGGCAAGTGCCAGCACGGGCGAGAAGAACCGGATGCCGTAGACGGTATCCCCCCAGAGGTGCGTGCCCAGCCACTGGATCCAGGCGATCATGGGCGGTTTGCTGTAGTAAGCCCAGTCCAGATGTTTGCTCCACATCCACTGGTAGGCCTCATCCTCACTGAGGCCGATGGTGTCACTGGCAATGTAGGCGAGGCGTCCCGCAAAGAGCACCAGCAGGAGCAGCCAGGTGGCATGACGCCAGCTGAGGGTGGAGGCAGTGGCCTCATCCATGCCGTTGGACTCGGTGTTGGGTCTCAACAGCGAGGGATGTTTGGACCACCATGAGGGGAAGACATGGCGCCCCAAGGTGTGCCAGAGTTTCTCGGCCGTCTGCGTCACCACCCAGCCTGTGACGGCACCCGCCAGGAGGCCCGCCAGCACGTCACTGGGGTAGTGCACGCCCAAGTAAACCCTCGAGATGGCGACCAGCACCGCCAAGGGCATCATGAGCTTCCAGGAGCTCGCAAAGAACAGCCAGGCCACCGCCGTCATCGCGCCCCAGTTCGTCGCGTGACAGGACGGCATCGACGTCAGGCCCTGGCCGTTCCCCGTCACCAGCCGGATGTCGGCGAACGTCATCGCTGGACGCGGACGCATGAAATACTCCTTCAGCGGGGCACACACCCAGTTGCTCGCGATGAGGACCGCCAGCGTCATCAGCACGACCATGAAAGCCCCCCGTACGCCTCCCATCTTGATGGTCACCGCCCCTAGAACAAGCAGCATCGGGAAAAACGCCGCATTGCCACTCATGAAGGGCATCAGCACATCGAAAAGCGAGTTGGCCATCGCCTGGTTGATGGCGCGTAGCAGCGTAGTGTCGAGAGAGGTGAGAAAATGCATCTGGCCGCGATGACGCCTTCTCTGGGACGAGTCAGGCTATGCAACCTTCTAACATCTCCAACTAACTGGAACATGACGTGAGCCTAACACCTCCGTTAAGTCTGTTTGGAGAGCGTGTGAAACGCCTCTTTGTGCCGTCATTGAGACGCAATTGCATTGCTTTCAGAATTCATTCAGGACAGTGGCGTCACTGCGTACTTCCGGAGTGCCCCTTCCCCCCCTAGGCGCGAGTTCACCCCTGTCCAGGGAGCGGCGATCTCCGAATCGCCGTCTGACCGTGATAGGCGGCCATAGTCGACTGGCATCAGCGAAGCCCAACACCCAGTGTGGTAGAAGCGTCTCGCTTCTGGGTCCGCCTGGCTGTTGACGTTATTAATCTTATGGAGCAAAATGTTAATCGTGAGGAAGCAAAATTAGTGACCAAAAAATTCATATCTCTGCTTTCTCAACCGTGACAATTGTTGCGGGTGGTAAGGTGAGTCGAAGCTTTGGCCAATGCCTCCGGTTGTCCAATAGGCAACGATCTGGAGGGTGGCAAAGCCACGCAATTTTTTGCGCGCAACGGCATGCCCTATGTGCTAGAGGTGGTCACATTCATCTGGTTTTTGAACTATGATCGTGCTGCGCAGCTTTTTGCTTTCCACGGAATGATTTACTTGAGAATATTGGCTATCCTTTTTTTGATGAGCGCGTGTGAACGGCACCGCCCTTCAACCCACCCTTATATTTTTTACGAAGAAGGTGAGTATATATTCAATGGAAATTTTTCAATCAGCATCTATAAAGCTGACAATCTTGTAGCGGCTACATTGAAGCATAATGGAAAGGACCTTGTAACCCATCGCCCAAGAGCAAGCACATATCACACTTGGTTTTATTACTGGGATGCAGGTGCCAGTAAATTATGGTTCTACAGCGGTGACGTTGGCGTTGATCTGTGGCAGATG
>JBGGMQ010000232.1:0-2568 GCA_041287975.1 Verrucomicrobium sp.
TGTCATCTTCTCGACGAAGGCAGAGATGCCAAACGTTGGCTCCGCCAACCGGGCGACCATCTCCGTCATGCCATCTTTGGCAAACGCCTGACTCAGGGCGGGGCGGCACACTTTGTCGAAATACGTCTCAAATCTCAGAAAACCCTGCGCATCGACGAGGGCGAGGAGATGCACACGGTCGACATGACGATAGATCTCCCGAAGAGGCTCTTCTTGATCGAACTGCAAGTGGGGAAGCAAGCCGTTGGCCGCATGCATGACAATCTTGAACTGCTCCGTGCCGGAATGCGGATGAAACGTCATGCCGTCGGCCGTTTCCACGAACTCTCCGTGCCGATGCGCCAGGGAGGAAATGACATCAAAGGCACTGAGCGATGCGCCAAGGGTGCCAATGGCGAAATTGTGCAGTTGCTCCGTATCAGGCAGCAGTTTGTAGATCGGCCATGGTGACGCGTAGTACCCCTCTGACGGTCTGTCCTCACCTCCCCAACTGTGCCCGGTGGCGATGACTACCCTTTCGAAGGCGAGTCGATCGCCCTTTTGTGTGACTAAAGTGATGATGCCTCCTTCCGGGTGCTCCTCCAGATCCACCACCTCACAGTCGGGCTGCTCATGGATGCGCACTCCAGCTGCCGCAAGTTCCGCAATCAGCCTCTTGTATTGGGCCTGGAGGTACTGGCCGAGGGCCAACCTGTTGTAGACTTCGCTGTCACTGATCGCTTCTCGTTCGATGCGCAATTCCTCCAACACCGCCGAATCCTGGGAACGCAGCCAGTCGCCAAAGGTGACGGGAAGTTCCGGCAATTCCTCCGAGGAGATGTTGGACATGTTGTAGTGATCCGTGGTCTTCGGATTGTAGGGCATGCCCATCCCCGTGATGTCTTGCCTCTCGAAAATGGAGATTTCCTGCAGATGCCCCTTAAGGGAGGATGCGTGATCCAGCAGATGCTTGAGCAAATAGATAGAGGAGGCTCCGCTGCCGACCACGGCGAGACGTTCAATGAGATTCATGGGATGTGGATGGGACGGGGGCGTGAAAGGCTGACGCCCCCTGTGACACTGAATCGCGAGAAGTCGTCTTGAGACGCTTTTGTTTGTTCAACTGCATTCTCTGAACGCTTTCGAGTCCAGCCGTGCTCCACACTGCGATCCCTAAATGAATGAATGTGCTGCAACCCATCAGACTCCTTTATGAGCAGGATTCTGGCGACCTGCCACCAAGCTTATGAGTATTGGGAAAGACGACAACGCCGCACGGCCTAGCGGTGATCCACCTGCGGAAGCGAGTGAGCCTAGTGTGTCCGCCATGGGCGGCCAGTTGAAGTTCATCCACATCTCTCCCGGGCATGACTACTGGGGCAAACAGGGGGAAGGTCGTTTGCAGAACGGAATCCAGTCCGTGTCAGAAGTCGAGTGCGTTGCAGGCAAGGGGCTGCGGGGTGACCGCTATTTCGCCTACCGGCCCAACTTCAAGGGGCAGGTCACATTCTTTGCCAATGAGGTGTTCGAGGAGATCCGGAAAATGTACAAGCTCCCCAAACTGCCCGCATCCGTCTTCCGGCGAAATCTCATTGTTGAAGGCATCGATCTCAAGTCGTGCATGGGGAAGCGGTTCACTTTTCAGGGCGTCGAATTCGAAGGCTGCCAGGAATGCAAGCCGTGTGACTGGATGGACCGCGTGGTTGCCCAAGGAGCGCAGGAGTTTATGAAAAGTGCGTTCCGAGGAGGATTGCGAGCCAAAATCCTGACGGATGGCGTGTTGCGTGTGGATTGAAGAAAACAGTTCTTCGGCACCTGACAACCCACCACGCACTCCGCCTTGATTTACTCCGAGGATTTGTGGAACCATTGGCAGCCGCCTGTGGCATCATCCCCGATGCCAGAGTACAAACACCTTTCAGGATGGGCTAAGCTGACTGCGGTAGCTGGCCATGCTCCAACCTGCTATCGAAAATGAACTCTTTTCAAGTCTGTCGTTCCCTTCGCTGTTGCGAGGGCCTGGTAGAGCTTGCGATGTGGTCAGAGTTGCACGGGGAATTGAGCGAGCTCCCAGCTTCCTGTCAGGGCCTGATGTCAGTGTCTATTTGGAGAATTCAACTATTGGCCCACACAGGTGAACTGGAGACCGCGGCGGCCTCCGCGCGCCTCTTGCTTGGCAGTCACCCAGACGATGCCACGGTGCAGAATGTCTTTTGCGACACCCTTGTCGCCCTGGCCAGACTCATGATGATCTCCGGCTGCCAGGAGCAGGCTATTGATTGCATTGCCGAGTGTCTGGTGGTCGACCCCCGTCGTCGTGAAGAGGTTGTTTCCTTAGCGCGTTTAACGCGCTGATGCGGTGCTCTCGTTGCCGCTGGATGATCGCCTTCAGTTCGGAGGCTGCGCATAAAAAAAACCCGCAACCTCATGGAGATTGCGGGTTGGATCTGATAGAAAGGTTGCCTTCAAGGCAAGGGTGCTGCGACCTAGGCCACCCGTCTGCTGCCTGTGACCATGCGGTAAATCACCAGCAGGATGATCGCTCCTACGACGGAGGCAATGAAGCCAACCGGCTCGCCATCGTTATAC
>JBGGMQ010000233.1:0-3265 GCA_041287975.1 Verrucomicrobium sp.
ACCAACTCCGCATCAGCCTGGCGGACTCTCACCCAGAGATCTGGCGGCAGGTTGCCATCGCGGACAGCAGCACATTCTGGGATCTGCATGTGGCGGTCCAGGATGCGATGGGCTGGAGTGACAGCCACTTGCACGAATTCGAAGTGCGTGAACCCGGAGCGGACAAGGGCGCTCCCATCGTAAGGGTGGGCATTCCTGATGATATCCTGGGCGATGAAGTGGTGCCTGGATGGGAGGCACCCGTTTCCAAGTACCTCCGCAAGGTGGGCGACAAGGCGGTGTACACCTATGATTTTGGCGATGACTGGCGGCACACCATCCGGCTGGAGGGCATCCTCAAGGCGGATCCGGCAGTGACCTACCCTGCCTGCACCGGCGGAGAGAGGGCGTGCCCGCTGGAGGACAGTGGTGGGGTGTACGGCTACATGCACATGCTGGAGGTGCTGGAGGATCGCTCTGACCCGGACTACGGCGAAATTTCTGAGTGGATCAGGGACGCCGTAGGCAAGTGTGGCAAGTTCGATCCCGCAACTTTTGCACCTGGGAAGGTGGTCTTCACGGATGCGGCGATCCGGCTGAAGAAGAAGTTTGGTTAGGACGGGGGTCTGATCAAGGCCCCGGCGCTTTGTAGGACGGAGATCCAGAGGTTGTGACCCAAGGGCATGCCTTGTCAGCCGTCTGGAGGGTGTGATTGCCCGGGTCGGTGGGCCCCGGGACGCACGACTGAGCGGGATTACAAATCCCGCCTCCTTGGGATCATCTTAGCGGGTAACTTAATGAAAAAGGCCGTGACCTTGCGGTCACGGCCTGAGATTTCAGTCTGCCCTACGAGAGGGGTACTGAAGATTAGTTCGACTCGTTGCTGCCGTTCACACGGAAGCTTGTATCCGGTGAACCTCCGCCCTGGTAGGAGAAGGGAGCGATGCTGAAGTTCAGCACCTGGTTTTGCACGGAGTTGTCGTTGAGCGTACCAGTCACGTTGAGCGAAGCGGAGCTGCCTTCGGAGAAGACAAAACCACGAGCGACCGGACCCAAGATGCGGTTGCTGTCGAAGTTCTGGATGGTGAGGCTGGAGTTGTTCGAAGCGCGGGCGTAGAGGAAGTCATCATTAAACACGCTGCCGGTTACGGTCAGCAGGTTGTTGGTGACGTCTGCCACGAGGGAGGCGTTGTCTTCAGAGACGATGCGGATGGCGGCGGTGCCATCGAAGTCGCCGGAGAAGACGTTGTTCGTCACCGCTGCTTCGAAGGAGCCTTGGGAGCTGCCACCGGAGAGGAGGCTCACTGCCGACCACTCGTAGTCGCCGCTGAAGCGGTTGCTGTCGATGGTCAGGTCCACATCACCGCGCCATGTCTTCTCAACAAGGATGGCGTTGCGATCGAATTCGCCATTGAAGTCGTTGTTCAGGATGTCGAGCTCGATGTCACCGTAGTTCTCGGCGATGGCAGTGATGCCGCCTTCGGAGAAGAACCCGGAGAAGGTGTTGCCTTGAATTTCCACGAAGATGTCGCTGTAGTCCTCCGCATTGATGGAAATACCGGAGTCGTAGAAGCGACCATTGAACACGTTACCAATGATCACGCTGGCGAGATCAGCGCCATTTTCAGCCTGGAGGTCGATGCCATTGTCATAGAACGTGCCGCTGAACAAGTTTCCACCAAGACCAACGCCCACATAGCTGCCGCTTTCTGCATTGACCTCGATGGCATGGTCATAGAACGTGCCAGTGAGATTGTTCTTCAGGATGTAGGCGTAGAGTTCCGGACTGCCGTCGTCTGCGTCGAACACCATGGCATTGCCATCAAAGCTGCCACTGAATTCATTCTCGTTGATCAGCAGGCCTGCGTATGCGCCGTCACGGACCTGAACATTGATGCCGTTCTCCACGTCACCGGTGAACTTGTTGCCGGAGATGTAGGCGGTCAGTTCGCTGCCATTATCCGCCGTGATGCGGATGACGTTCTCGTCGAAGTCGTATCCGAAGAAGTTGTTGGTGATGCTGGCCTCAAGGTAGGCACCGTGCGTGGCGTCCAGGTGGATGCCCTCTTCGAAGTCGCCGTCGAAGAAGTTGCCGTCGATGTTTGCATAGACCTCGCTGCCGTGGCGGGCGTGGATGTGGAATCCGTCGTCCTCATTGTCACCCAGCAGGGTGTTGGCGAGGATTTCCAGGTTCACAGTCGCACCACCGTTGGCAACCAGGCGGAAGGCTTCGTCCTGAGCTTCGTTGAAAGTGTTGTTGGCCACCACCACGTTGTGCTCACCACTGTAGCCGGTCACGACGTGAACAGCCACTTCGTCGATGTCACGGAAGACGTTGTCGTTGACCGTGAGATTCTTCACGTTCTCTGCGTAGATGCCGTCATCCCAATCATAGCCACGACGGATGTCGTACCCGGTGACGATGAGGGTTTCGATGTCTTCGGCATAGAAGCCGCCGCGCAGGTTTGGACGATCCGTATTGCCGCCGAACTTGGTGCCGGGAATGCCAGCAATGGCGTTGTACGAGCTGATGAAGCGGGTGCTGCCCACGACGTCGACGTCGTCGAAGTACGTGTTGCCTGTGCTGCCCTGGGTGTAGACGTTCCAGAGGCGGCTGGTGCTGTTGCTGTTGTTGCCTGCAACCACTGCGCCTTCGGTGATGGTGTCGAACGGATGCTCGGCGGTGCCGTTTGCGCCGTTGGACTCGGAGTCACCTGCCTGGATGCCGTTGCCGACTGCGTCGCCGTTGTTCACGAAGACGATGTCATCCGCGAGGACGATCTGGCCCTGGCGCTGGGAGATGACCTTGGTCACACGCTTGACCTTGGTGCTGGTGGTGGTGTCGACGTCGACCGAGTTGGCCACCTTGATGGCGGCGTTCTGACGATGGACGGGCTCAGCCATGCGCTCGACGAGGTGACGGCGGCGGGGCTTGAAGGAGTCGCCGATGCGGCTCCAGAAACCTTTGCCATCGCCGATGTCTCCCAATTCGAAGGGAAGCTGAAGCTGGACGCCTGCGGTCCAGTCGCTGCCAGTGAGGCGGTCATCTTCATACCAGGTGCCGGTGAGGATGACGGCAGGCACGGGGCGGACTTCCACGCCGGCCTTGAAGCCTTCGACATTGCCTGTGCCACCGGTCTGGGGGCCGAAAGGCTGGTTGTCGAAGCTGTAGTAACCACCGATGAGGCGGAGGTCGAAGTACTTGTCGAGCCCGGGAACCAGCACGGCCACTTCAGCGTCCCAGCCTTCCATGCCTTCTTCGTAGCGGCGGAAAAGGCGGTCGATC
>JBGGMQ010000234.1:0-3350 GCA_041287975.1 Verrucomicrobium sp.
CCGCTTCAGCTTCATCCACGCGCACCCCCCAGAATCAGTCGGCTCACCCTGGCCACCAGCTCTGCCGGGCTGAAGGGCTTGGTCAGATAGTCGTTGGCTCCTTGGTCCAAGGCCCCCACCACATCCGAATCCCGGTTGCGGGCCGAAAGCATCAGCACCGGAATGCCAGCCGTCGCCGGATCACCACGCAACTCGCGCAGCGCCGCGAACCCGTCCATCACCGGCATCATGCCGTCCAGAATGATCACCGACGGCCTCTTGAGCCGGGCCATTTCCAGGGCCTCGGCGCCATCGTAGGCGGAGAGCATCTGCCACTGTTGCTGGGCCATCTTGAATCCCACCACCCGGTGAAGCAGCGGATCGTCATCTGCCAGAAGCACTTGATGCATCATCAAAAATAGGAATACCATCAATTCAATAATCTGCACCCTCAAATTCCGCCGCAGACTCACTATTCTGTACAAAACCACGACCCCTCAGGACCCTGCCTCGGGACCCATCAAGTGACTCTCACGAGTTTGCCAACACCGGAGTCCCGCTTCAGCAGTTTGCCGGACCTCAAGGGAAATGTCCCTGGCCAGCGTCTGCAGGGCCACATGAGTGGTGGAACTCCCTCCCATGGAGCTGGCATAGGCCGCCACGGCCCGACGCACCGTGGGGTCAGGATCCGCCACCAGCGCTGTCACTTTGGCAATCTGCAGGGGATCCGCCATGCGCTCCAAGGTGCGAACAGCCTCGGCCCTTACTGCTGGTGCGTAGTCTGAGAGCTGCCAGGCCACCACATCACTGAGCGTCAAGTCATCGGCGTCGGCGATGCCCGCCAGGAGAACCACCCGCTCCTGCGCGTTCCTCGAACCCATGAGGGCCCGGGCCAGTTCCTCACCCCTCCCGGGAAGCGGGGCAAACTGCCGGATGATCTTCTTCGCCATCTCGGTCTCGAAGGCGGGAGTGGTTCGCAAGGGGGAGAGGAGCGTCTCCATGGAGAGGCCAAGCGGCTGCCGGACCGCCAGGGCATAAGCCGCCTCCAACCGCACGTTCCAGTCCGGGTCTTCCAACGTTCGCGTCAGTTGCAGGTCCACGTTCGCATCGGCCCTGGTGAGCGCCAGCAGCCGGCACGCGGTGATCTTTGCGGAAGGCTGGGGCCGCCGCAGCTCACGCAGGACATTGACCTCAGCGCCGATATGGTCCATCACCCTGCAGAGACCGTCACGGTACTGCCCCCTCACCCGCTCCACCAGATCGAGGATCAACTGCATGGTCACACTCATCTCCTCAGGAGTTCCAGGGACGGGCAGGGAGGCAACCTGGCTCTGCCCCTCCAGCACGGGCAGCAGATGATTGAGCCACGCATCGGCAAACTGTTGTTTCCTCCGGCTGGAGGCCGCACTGCGGTGTTTCCGCCAGGCCAGAAAAGACCAGACGGCCAACCCCATGCTGATGCCCGCGAGGAGCACGATGACTGATAGATGTGGCACCACGTTCATCTCCATCTGCCTGCCATGCTACACCGGCGAGGTCGCTGGCATCAACCGGCTGATCCTGGCCACCAACTCCGCAGGACTGAAAGGCTTCGTCAAATAGTCATTCGCCCCGTCGCCGAGCGCACCGACGACGTCGACGTCCCGGTTGATCACCGAGAGCATCAGGACCGGAATCGAAGCCGTCGCCGCGTCGCGGCGCAGTTCGCGCAGCGCCGTGAATCCATCCATCTCCGGCATCATGCCGTCCAGGATGATCACCGACGGCTCGTGTTCGCGGGCCATTTGGATCGCCGACACCCCATTGTAGGCGGAGATCAACCTCCATTGCTGCTGAGCCAACTTGAACCCGACCACCCGGTGCAACAGGGGATCATCGTCAGCCAGGAGAACTTGATGGGTCATAATT
Organism: Verrucomicrobium sp.; assembly: GCA_041287975.1. GTDB lineage: Bacteria > Verrucomicrobiota > Verrucomicrobiia > Verrucomicrobiales > Verrucomicrobiaceae > Verrucomicrobium. The sequence continues at coordinate 1,888 of JBGGMQ010000234.1, forward strand.
TCTGTAAGCTAACACAATTCCTCCCGGGTCACATCTGCAAATCCACAACCTTCAGCCTGGTGGCCGTCGGAAAAGATCGGAGTCCGGCCGGGATGATGGTGCGCCCCCTTCCGCCAGATGGATTCACTTTTCACCCGTCAGCCGCTCGCAGCCGTGCGTGCCGCTTTGCCCAGCGGCAGAATAATACCAAGGCCCTATCCAGCACGGATTGAGGCATTCCCGGGGCAAATTACCGCTGGGAAGCTCACTTTTTAGTACGCCGCTCCGCAATAACCTCTGGCCAGCCCCGTTTGTTTCCCCTAGTCTTTTGGTCCCTTTCTCACCATTTTTGCACACTTTTTCACCGTCAAACCAAACCAAACCAAAACATGTCAAGCAAAGCACTGAACCGCCGCCGTTTCCTCACGACGACCGCCGGATTGGCCGGGGGCGCCTTTACGTTCCCGAACCTCCTCCTTCATGGTCAAAACACCGCCAGCAAGAAGCTGAACATCGCGGTGATCGGTGCACTTGGCAAAGGCCAGTCCGACACCCAGGCCATCGCTCTGGACCACAACATCGTCGCCCTGGTGGACGTGGACAAGAAGCGCGTCGAAGAAGCCGCTGCGAAGCACTCCAAGTACTTCACCGATGCCGGCCAGACCGCCCCTTCCACCGCGCCGAAGCTCTATCAGGACTTCCGCAAGATGCTGGATGAGAACCACAAGGACATCGATGGCGTGATCATCAGCACCCCTGACCACACCCACTTCGTCGCCGCCATGTGGGCCCTCGGCTACGGGAAGCACGTCTGCGTGCAGAAGCCCCTTTGCAACACGATCTGGGAAGTGCGCGAACTCCACAAGGCCGCCAAGGCCGCCGGCGTGGTGACCCAGATGGGCAACCAGGGCCGTACCATGGAAGGCCAGCGCCTCGCCAAGGAGTGGATCGAGCAGGGCGCGATCGGCACCCTCAAGGGCATCAACCTCTGGACCAACCGCCCCATCTGGCCCCAGGGCCCCCTCAAGAAAGTCGCCGCCACGGCTCCGGCCGATCTTGACTGGGATCTCTGGCTCTCCAGCGAAGTCAGCGAGCCTTATTTTGAGTTCGACGTTCCGACTGGCCAGCCCAACAAGCGCGGCAAGAGCGTGCACCCCTTCAACTGGCGCGGTTGGTGGCAGTTTGGCTCCGGTGCCCTTGGCGACATGGGCTGCCACATCATGGATGCCACCTTCAGCATTCTCGGCCAGGCCATCCCGGTCAAAATTGAAGTGGAGAGCGGCGAAGTGTCCGAACATTGCGCCCCCACCTGGAGCAGCCTGAAGTACCACTTCGCCCCCGGCAAGAACAACCCCGAGCCCCTCGTGGTGAGCTGGCAGGACGGCGTCAAGGACGGCCAGGCCAACAAGCCTGCCAAGCCGGAAATGATGGCTGACCTCAGCGACGAAGGCTGGAAGAAGGCCAGCAGCGGCATGATCTTCCAG
>JBGGMQ010000235.1:0-3414 GCA_041287975.1 Verrucomicrobium sp.
AACACGGAGGCACAAAGACACGAAGATGAACTGCTGACAGCAACCTGGAAACCTCCAAATCAATTCAGGGAAGCTACTTTGCGCCTTCGCGTCTTGGTATGAGGAATCAACCCTAGCCAACCACTCCCCTCCCCCAAATCCAATTCTGTGAATTCCGTTAATTCTGTCTAAAAAATCAGTCTCTGTGCCTCTGCGTCTCTGTGGTTAAACCTTCATTCCCAACTACCCCTGATTCCCTTTACCGGTTCAGCAGCACTTCGCCATTCACCACCACGACGTCCACGCTGCCTTTCAACGTCTGGTTCAGGAACGGCGTGTTGCTGCTCTTGGACTTCATGAACTCCTTCGTGAAAGTGGTGCTGCCATTCGGGTCAAACACGATGAACTCAGCGGCGCCGCCTTCCACCACGGGGACGGTGGGAAGCTTGATGATGCGACGCGGTTCGGCGGAATAACGTTTCACGATGACGTCCCAGCCGAAGGCACCCTTGCTCATGAAGCGGTCATACAGGCAGGGCAGGGCGGTCTCCAGCCCGGTGATGCCGAAGGGCGCAGTGGCGAAGTCGTTGTTCTTCTCGAACTCCGTGTGCGGAGCATGGTCCGTGGCGATGACGTCGAACACGCCGTCGATGAGGCCTTGCAGCAGCAGCGCATTGTCCTCCGGAGTGCGGAGAGGCGGGTTCATCTTGTACGAGGTGTCGTAGTCCTGGATGTCCTCGTGATTGAAGATGAGATGGTGCGGAGCAATTTCGCACGTGACCTTCACACCTTCTTCCTTGAACCGGCGGATGGTGTTCATGCCGCGGGCCGTGGTGACGTGCTGGATGTGCACATGCGCTCCCGTGTACTGGGCGATGCGGATGTCGCGGTCCAGGCAGATCTCCTCACTGATGGCGGGGATGCCCTCCAACCCGAGGCTATAGGAAACTTTGCCTTCGTGCATGGAGCCCTTGCCGCTCAGCTCCATGGTCTCGCAGTGGCTGGCCAGGATGAGGTCGAAATTCTTTGCGTACTCCATGGCGCGACGCAGCACCACGGGATTGCTCACTGGGTAGCCATCGTCCGTGATCATCACGGCACCGGCGGCCTTCATGGCTCCGATGGCGGCGAGTTCCTTGCCCTCGCGGCCCTTCGTGATGGCACCGCTGGTGTAGATGGGAATGCGGCAATTGCGGGCGGACTCCAGCACGGTCTTCACCACGCCGGCGGTATCGATCGCTGGGGCCGTGTTGGGCATCATGACTAAGCCCACGACCCCGCCGTTGATGGCGGCCTCGCTGCAGGTGAGGATATTCTCCTTCTGCTCCTGACCGGGCTCACGAGCGTGCACATGCACGTCAAAGAGGGCGGGAAGGATGACTTTGCCAGTGCAGTCGATGACCTCTGTCCCCTCCCCGACTGTCAGCTCCGAGGCGAGTTGGACGATTTTGCCGTCCTCCACCAGGACGTCGGCACGGGTCAGCTTGGGGGAGTCTTCGGAGGCAATCTCGCCGCCTTTGAAAAGTCGCTTCATGATCAGGATTTAAGGTCTTCGGTCACACTGCCGGGCTTCAGCCAGTAGAGCACGCTCATGCGGACAGCGATGCCGTTCTCCACCTGCTGGTCGATGAGGCTGCGCTCATACTCCATGACGGAGTCGGTAAGCTCCACGCCACGATTCACGGGGCCGGGGTGCATGACCCAGACGCCGTGGTCACGAGCCCACTTCAGTCGCTCGTCCGTGAGGCCAAAGAGCCGGTGATACTCCCCGATGCTGGGGAAAAAGGGCACGTTCTGCCGCTCGGTCTGCACGCGCAGGAGGTAAATCACGTCTGGCTTCCAGGCGAAGAGTTCCTGCCAGTCCTGGAACACCGAGATCTCGCGAGGAAGGTCCCGAGGAATCAGAGAACCGGGAGCCAGCATGGCCGTCTGCATGCCCATGCGGCGGCAGAGGAGGTTCGTGGAGCGGGCCACGCGAGAGTGCTGGATGTCGCCAATGAAAGCCACGCGAGCGCCGCGGACATCGCCGCCAAAGACTTCCCGCATGGTGAAAACGTCCAGCAAGCCCTGGGTGGGGTGGGCGTGAAAGCCATCGCCCGCATTGATCACCGAGGCCGTCGTGTGCTTCGCGATGAGGTTCGGAATGCCGGACATGCTGTGGCGCACGACCACGTAATCCGTGCGCATGGCCTCCAGTGTGGCCACCGTGTCCAGAACGGACTCCCCTTTCACCACCGAGGAGGTGCTGACGGAGAAGTTTGTCACGTCTGCGGAGAGCCGATTCGCGGCGATCTCAAAGGAGGAACGCGTGCGGGTGGAGGGCTCGTAAAAGAGCGTCAACACGGTGCGACCTCGCAGGGTCGGCACTTTTTTGACGGAGCGTTTAAAGAGGTTCTTGAAGGGAACCGCGTTGGAAAGGATGAACTCCAGTTCCTCATCGGTGAGGCTCTGGATATCGAGCAGGTCTTTGCGTGGGGTCATCGGCGGACACCTCCCTGTTGCACATAGACGGCATCCTCGCCATCGACTTCTACAAAGTGCACCGCGATCCTTTCCTCCGGCTTGATCGTCACGGACTCACCCACGTAGTTGGCGGTGATGGGCAACTCCCGACCTTCGCGGTCAATCAGCACCGCCAGCTCCACTTTCTTCGGGCGGCCGTAGTCGAGCAATTCATCCAACGCCGCGCGGGCGGTGCGCCCGGTGTGGAGCACCTCATCGCAAAGGATGATGTGGCGGTTGTCCAGATCGAAAGCCAGCTCCGAGCCGATGAGCTTGGGCATGCGCTCCAGAGCCCGCAGGTCATCCCGGTACAAGGAAATATCCACCCGGCCGATGTTCAGATCCGGGAACGATGGTTTCAGCAGGGTGTAGAGACGCTCCGCCAGGGGCACGCCACGGCGGTGAATGCCCACGAGGGCAATGTCTTTGCCAAGGTTTCGCTCATGAATGGCCTGGGCAATGCGCTCAATGCGCTGCGTAACGTCTTGCTGGGAGAGGATCGGCGCGAGGTCCGGCATGGTTGAGGTGGTGCCACAGTGTGGCAAAGAATTCAGACAGAGGCAAGCGCGGAAGTCAGTGCGTCAGTGGGGCAGGATGCCAGAGAAGCTGATGCCGGAGGCATCCCAGCATGTAGCCGGGTGGTTGAGGGAGCTTGGCGACCTCTACCCCCGGTATTTCGAGCAAAAGCATTCCATCCTGGAGGGATGGCAGCGGTCCGTAGTTCGGTTGTCCCAACCGTTCAGGACGCGCCACCCCTGACGCTCAATGCGACTGAGCACGCGACTCCACCTGCGGCGTCCTCTCGCTTCGTTCCCGCCCCGGCTGGGACAGCCGGACTACTCCGCCGGTTCACCTCAGGCAGTAGTTCGGTTGTCCCAACCGTTCAGGACGCGCTACCCCTGACGCCCTATACGGCTGAGTACGCGTTACCCC
>JBGGMQ010000236.1:0-3856 GCA_041287975.1 Verrucomicrobium sp.
CCACTTTAAGTTTGCCTGCGTTGTTTTGCTTGTTGGTAGTATTGTTGTTCATGACGACGACATAGTGCGGCCAGCCACATTTTTTTGTAGGCATCCATGTCCGATATCAGCTATTCCGATTCTGCATGACCGCCTTTGAGAACTTGGCCCTCCTTCGTGCCTTTGTGAGCATCGTTGAGGGTGGCAGCATCTCTGCGGGCGCCCGGCGGCTGCGGATGTCGCAGTCTTCATTGAGTCGTCAACTTCGTGCCCTGGAAGACTCCTGCGGCATCGCCCTGCTGCGGCGGGACACGCACCAGATGAGCCTCACCGACGCAGGCCAGCGCTTCCTTGCCGATGCCCGGGCCATCCTCACCCAAGTAGAGGATGCAGACCGTCGGCTGAAGGAGGATCACGCCACTCTGAGTGGGCACCTTCGATTGTTTGCCACGGTGGATCTGGGCCAGACCGGGGTCACCCGCTTGGTCACCCGGTTTCTGCAAGATCACCCTCGCGTGACGGCGAATCTGGCGCTGACGAATCGGCCTCTGCATATGATTCAGGAGGGCTGCGATGTCGGAATTCTTCCGGGTAAAATTACTGACGAGAGTGTGGTGGCTCGCCCTGCTGGCACTTTCACTCTGCACTTGGCGGCCTCTCCGGCGCTGGTGAAGGCACGGCCGCCGGTGAAAGCCTTGTCCGATCTGGACTCCTGGCCCTGGGTGGCCCTTGCGGGGGCCCAGTTCTGGAGTTCCAAGGAGATCACGCTCTATGGGAAACAGGGGGAGGAGACTTCACTGCGTATCAGTCCTGTCCTGATCTCTGAGGGCGTCACCAGCGTGCGGGAGGCCGTGCGATCCGGGGCAGGGGTCGCCATTCTGCCCGACTGGCTCATCGAGGAGGATCTGGAGTCCGGCAGACTCGTTCGAGTCCTGCCGCAGTGGAAGACCAAGGACATGTCCGTGCACGTCGTTTATGCCAGCCAGCGCCTCCTGCCCGCCCGGGTCAGTGCATTCATCGACTTTGCGGTCCGTCACATGCAGGCGGAGGTGAAGTCTGGCGATGACGCTGGCGGCTAAGGGAGCATGGACAGTCGTGGATTGAACGGTTCGTGCGCCGATGATCTGACTTCCCGCAAGTTGCGGATAGACGGTGGTGAAGTTCTCTGTAAACAAGAGGAACTATCTCTGCCGTCACGGCTGCCATTCCTGTCATCATGCTTTCCATTCGCCGCTCTCTCGTCTGCTTCCTGCCGCTTTTGGCCTTGTCCTTCTCTACTTCAGCAAAGGCCGCCACGTTGTGGATGAACGATTTTGAATCCATTGGTGGGTATGCGGCGCCCTCGGCGTCGGGATTTTCCGCGACTTTGGTCGCCAACCCCAACGCGAGTGGCATCAATGCTTCATCCCAGGTACTGGCGATCAACGTTGCCGCGACAGGTAGTGGGGATCGGTTTTTTGAGGTGCGCGGAAAGTCCGCGGGAGCCACTGCCGGATACAGTCTGGCGGGGCTGGGCACCCCAGGGGATACGAATTTCAAATTCACTTTCAGTTTCGACATCTATGTCCCGAGTGGAGGCAGCACGGTCAACTCCCCCGACAGATTGCTCTACATCCTCCGTTTTACCAACGGTCAAAACGATGCGACCACACCTGCGGTGCAAGGGGTGACGACCTTTGACATCTCCGACCCGATCAATCAGGGCGTCTGGAAAACAGTAAGTGTGACCGGCACAGTCTCATCTCTGGATGCCGCATCCCAAGCCGTGAACTACATCACTCCGATCATTTCCTGGAAAGACGCTGGTGGCAACGACACCCCTGGCGCGCTGGCTTACATGGACAACGTCAATTTTACCGTCTCAACTGTACCCGAGCCGGGGCGAATGGGGTTGGTGCTGCTCGGTGTGCTGGGTCTGTTCTTCCGCCGCTCACGGTGAGGCGCAGACAGGTTTGGGGTGTTTCCTCCTTGTGTTTTTGAGGAACTGAGGGGTTCTAGTAAGTGATGTTAAAATTGTGATAAGTCTGCATGAATGGCTTATTTTGAGTATTTTAAGCGCGTTTTTGCCACTTCGCTGAGCGCCAGTGTAGAGGAAGCGTCTCACCTCTCGGTCCTCTTGCCGGTTGGTACCCGACTCGCCAACCGACTTCGCTCGTCCTTCCTTGCAGCGGCTAGGACCGAAACGGCCCTGCTACACTGCTGACGCCCAAGTCGCCCACCACCCAGAGTGACAGAAGCGTCTCGCTTCTTGGTTCTCTTGCCGATTGACGCCCAATTCGCCATCCGACTTCGCTCGTCCTTCCTTGCAGCGACCTAGGACCGAGACCCTACCGCACTGCTAACGCCCAAGCTGGCTTCCTCGACCCAGAGTCGCCACTAGTCTGCGTTTGCACGTCCCGGACGTAATAACGCCCGCAATCTCGCTCCACTCCCTCCGGCGAACCTCTGCCGCGTCGCATCCAATCCCTCCTTTACCGCTCGCCGACCCACCTAGGCCCTTCCTCATTCCTCAATCCCTAAATCCTAGTCTTCAGCCTCGACGCCTTTAAAATTTCTGCCCCTCACCTCCAAAATCCGCATTCCCGCCATCTCGACTCTGCCTTCCGACCTTCTCAATTTTGAAGGTCTTGATACCTCGCTTTTCCTTAATTTCGCTCACCCTGAGTTTCTTGGAAAAGTTGGTACTCCGGGAATAAACTCTCAAATTTTCGATCGAAACAATCGAGGGTTTTTACTTGAAAAACTTTTTTTCATCTGGAGGCCAGCCACTCACTAGGGGTAGCGCCTGATGACCCTGCCTGTTGTGGCAAAAGTGTGGACCGCCCCTACATATTGTGTTTTACTCTTTATCCACGGCCCCTCGGCATGTGGTCAGATTTCTCCCGATTCCTCTCCACAACCTCATCTCTCCCAGACTCCCCTCATGGAAAAGACCTATCAGATCGGCAACCGGACATTCGTCCTCGATCATGACAAAGCCGAGGCCGCATTCCAGGCCAAGCGTGTCATCAATGGACGTCAGACTATGACGTTCAACCTCCTGCCTCTACGTTACCAGTGGGCCTATGATCTGTACCGGGTCATGAAGGCCAATCATTGGGAACCCGAAGACATCCAGATGCAGAAGGACGTGGAGCAGTGGCGCTCCACCGAGCATGTCTCCGACGTGGAGCGCTGGATCATCATGATGGGCATTGGTTATTTCTCCGCAGCCGAAGGGATCGTGGGGGATAACATTCAGCATGTGGTGCGTGAGCTGGTCACCGCTCCTGAGCTGAAGCTCGTGCTTGGCCGCCATGCGCATGAGGAAAACATCCATGCCGACTCTCTGCTTTACATGATCTCCTCCCTGGGGATCAACCCGCACGAGTGCGAGGCAATGTTTGAAGACATCCCGACGATTGTGAAGAAGAACGAGTTCGTGACGCGCACGTCGAACTCGCTGCGGCGCGACATCGATCTGACCCAGCCGGAGAACAAGAAGCTCCTTGCCAAGAACATCTTCGTGTTCGGCCAGTGCATGGAGGGGACCCAGTTCTACGGGCTCTTCGGCATGATCCTCAGTCTGTACCGTCAGGGCAAGTTCCAGGGCATAGGTACCATGTTCCGCTACACCCTGCGGGATGAGAGTAATCACATCAAAGTCTTCCGGAATCTTTTCATGGATCTCATCGATGAGAATCCAGAGATCTGGACGCCAGAGTTCCGGGAAGAACTGGTCGAGCTCATGCGTGAGGCTGTCATTCTGGAGAAGGAGTTCATCCGTGATTGCCTCCCCGTAGCCGCCGTGGGCCTCACTGCTGGCGAGTTCGAGAAGTACATTGATTTCATCGCCGACCGCCGCCTCGCCAGCGTGGGCTTGCCAGCCCTGACTCCG
>JBGGMQ010000237.1:0-7071 GCA_041287975.1 Verrucomicrobium sp.
GGGCTGCGAAACAGCCCGACAATGCCGAAGGCCGAGAGCATTACCTTCACATCAAGCATCACGATTGGAATGATACGGTTCGTGACGCCGACAACGTCGTAGGATTTATTTGCCGATGGAAAGCCAAGTGATGTCGGCAGGGATGGCGCTGCGCTGGGGACGCGGTTTCTCCGGATACGTCGGGAGTCCGCTGAAATAGTTACGACGATTGCGTTCGACGTATTGCAACCCCAGGGGACAGTCATATCTTAAGGGTCACTTTCGTCTCGTGCGTGTGGATTTCAGCCAGCGCAAGCCTGGACTCAGCAGTATGCCGCATCTGCATTTGAAGCGGAAGGCCCACCGTCTCGTGGAATGAACGACCAGTGCCATTTGGGGCGTCGCTGTTTTGATGAAGGGTCCGACGATTTGATAGGTTAGGCGGCACGCCGATTTGGACTTGGGCTTGCAATCAATCTTGAAAATGGGAGGATGGCGCACGCATGAAGCTGGAAAAAATCAAATACGTGCTGATGGCGCAGGACATGGATCGCGCCGTCACGTTCTACACCAGTGTTTTTGGCCTTGAGCCCGCCTTTGTCAGCGAGTGGTGGTCAGAGTTGACGTTTGGAGACTCCATCGTCGCCCTCCACGGCGGCGGGGAGGGGGCTCGACAGGCAACGTGTTTGAGCCTGCAGGTGGATGACGCCACCGCAGCGTGTGCCGCGATCAGTGCGGCAGGCGGCACAATCCTGGATGTGCCCGTGCAGCGCGAGGGAGAGCCCATCAAGCTCGGCAAATTCGTGGATTCAGAAGGGAATGAAGTGATGCTGACCGAGCACGTGGGGTTTAGTTGAGAGTACCTGTGTTCGACGGCATGAACGAAGAGGGTTGGAGTACCGACTTTAGTCGGCTGGGGCTCGCATGATCGTGTGACACGCTTCACACAGCAACTCCCACATTCCCTCGACTCAGAGAACTGAGCGTAGTTCAAACTTCAGTTTGCTCAGCCGCATTGCCGCATCACCCTGCATATCTTGATCATTGTTTTTTGGCATTTGATCTTTTGCTTTCATTCTTCCAACGCCCCCATCCCGCCCTGCAGGATCCATTCCTTCACGGTGGGGAGCGATGAAATCACTTCGCTCAAATCCACCGCACTGCCAAATGGAGCCGCATTGACGCTGCCGATGGCGATCTCTCCACCGTCCACTTTCAGCGTGACCAGTCCGTCTTCCGTTCTATGGTACAGGTCTGGATGCAGTTCTGCCATGCCATCTGCTACCGCTTCAGGGTACATGGACAGTCCGCGGAAATAGTGGTGCCCGTTCCGCTCCACGTGGCGCACCCCCAGGATCGCCTGCATGGCCAAGTCCTGGGTGAGGGGAAGGGGACCCACATTCGCGAGGTCCTCCCCGGAGAGGATGCCGCCCACGGCGTGGATGAACGAGGCATTCTCCAGGGCCTTGAGGATGCCTTTGCAGTTCTTGTGGCTGGTGCCGGCGTAGCCCAGCTTTAGAGCCTGGGCGGCGCAGCCATCGTCGCCATCGCTTTCATCGATGATGATGGGCGGAGCCGACGTCCAGGCAGGCAGGGTGGTGCCCACCTCCGGCAGCAGGGCTTGATCGCGATGCAGGGGCTGCTCCACCCAGAGCACGGCCTCCATCAGAGGCTGCAAATCAGGGTCCCGGCGCAATTCCTCATACCACGCCTTGAAGGTGGAGATGTCCTTGAAGTTCTCATTCCCATCCAGGGTCACCTGGAAATCCTGCTCCTGCTCGCTGCAATGCATCACCAGTAGCCTGGTAATCGCAGCCAGTCTGCTGCGGTCGGGTTCGGTCTGACCACTGAGTTTGATTTTGAAGTACCTTAGGCCGTACGCCTGGATGCACTCGTCCAGTGCTTGGGGCAGACCGTCGGCCACACGTTCGCCTTCGGGGATCTCTGTGGCGACGAGGGCGTCAGCCAAGCCCACGGTGTGCCGCAGCGCCACGGTATTGGCCGGGGGAAATGCGAGGAAGGCCGGTGCCTCATCATCTTTCAAAGACTCGTGAAGCTCACTCCAGCGGATGCCCAGCGCGGGCCCACGCAGGGCTGCGTGCAGGGGGGTGTGCAGATGCTTGCAGATCGCGTCCAGAAGCGCGCGCTCCACCAGGCTCACGCCCAGATGCCAGAGCAGGGGCGGGTGCTCATGCCGGGCCGCCCACAGGCGCTGCTCTGCGGTCAGTTCCCTGGCGAGATCGTACCAGGTCCGAGGATCCCTGCCCAGCACCGTGGCGAGACGCACGGCGTTTTGGATCACGGCCAGCATGGCGGCGAGGTCCAGCTCGTTGGGCGTATCCGGATTCTTGGTGAACCACTTGGGAGGGAGCCCCTCGCTCGTCACTCCTCGCACCGGTACCCCATCGATCTCCAGATCCACCTGCACAAAGAGATGCGGCAGGGCCGTCAGTGACGCGATGCCATAGCGGAAGGGGAAGCGTGTGCGCATCGGCAGCACCCGCAGGTCGAACTGTAGAACTCGCAACTGGCAGGGAAGGGTGGGCATGGCGGGACTATGGCGGAGGAGTTCTGCAGGGAAAATCAAAGTTCTCTGTATCCCGGGGCGCGATACTCGTATGATGGGTAGAATCGTACTCGCCTGCACCAGCCCATCCCACTGCCATGTCGAACTCGTCGCCCCCTCCCTTCCCCGCATCGTCTGGTCGGGATCGGGACAACCAACACGATGCCACCATCTCCAAGGTGGTAAACAGCGAAGCTGAGATCGACAAGAAGTTGTCCGGTCAGAAGGCGCTCCGCTCATTGATGGAGCATGGTCGCCTGCTCTTCCAGTTGGTGAAGGACTACTTCACAGGCCGCTACCGTGAGGTGCCCTACTGGGCGATTGGCGCGGCAGCCTTGGCGCTTTTCTATGTGCTCAGCCCGGTGGATATGATCCCGGATTTCATCCCTGTGATCGGCTTTCTGGATGACGCCACGGTCCTGGCCTTCTGCTTGAAGCTCCTGGAGACGGAACTGGACAAGTACCGGGAATGGCGCAAGACGCGGGACGTGCAGGTGACGGAGGTCGCCAAGAGTTAGGCGAGCGAACCGCAGAACCTGCCCGCTATTGCCAAAATGGCGAAAGCCCCGCCCAAGGGCTGACGTATCATTCTTGTCGTGGTCTCTGCCCCGGCGTGGTATGCTGGAGGGCGTGGCTTTGGCCCCGTCTGCACGATCCGGCGGTATGCTTCCTGCTTTTGCAGGAGGTGGCCCACGGTGAAGGCAGCTGCGTTCTTTTAGTCCCTCATGATGAAAGTGTCCCTTCGATTCTCGTTCTCCTCAGCCAGTCTCTCTGCCTCCCTCCTGCTGCTCGCCAGCGCGGTGGGCACCGCTCACGGCGCTGAAGTCCGGGGTAAGGAGCAGTACGAAAAGCAGATCCTCCCGATGCTGACGGAGTACTGCTACGACTGCCACGGCGATGGCATGGACAAGGGCAACTTCGCCCTGGATGAGCACAAGGACTACAGCGCGATGCTCGCTGACAAAAAGCTCTGGGACACCGTGCGAGAGCACGTGAGCACCCACGTGATGCCGCCTGAGAAGAAACCCATGCCCACCAATGAGCTGCGGGACCAGGTGGTGCAATGGATCGATGACCAGGTCTTCTGGGTGGACCCCGAGAAGCCTGATCCGGGGCACATCACCCTCCGTCGCCTGAACCGCGTGGAGTACAACAACACCGTTCGCGATGTCTTCCGCATCGACTCCCGCCCGGCAGATTCCTTTCCGCCGGATGACACGGGCTACGGCTACGACAACATCGGCGATGTACTGAGCCTTTCGCCTCTCCTCATGGAAAAGTACATGCGCGCTGCCCGCAAGGTTGCCGGCGACGCCATCTGGCTCAAGCCACCGGGCATTTACCGGGAAGAGCGCAGCGGAGATGCTCTCAAGATTGTGGAAGGGCAGGGGGGAGCCATGCTGAATGCCATGGGCCTCTTCACCAATGGCAAGATTTCCTCCAAGATCGCCGTCAAAGAGGACGGGCTGTACCGTCTGACGCTGCACATTGCCGCTACCCAGAGCGGCCCGGAGAAGGCGAAGTTTGCCATTCTTGTGGACGGGCAGAAGGCCTTCACCAGTGAGGTGACGGAAGAATTCCAGCCCGACAAACCCGAGGAGAACTGGCACCGCTTCAGCCTAGACGTTCCATTGAAGAGTGGTGAGCGTCGGATTACCGTTGAGTTCCTCAATGACTTCGGCGATCCCAATGACCCCAATCCGAACCGTCGCGACCGCAACCTTCTGGTGCAGGACCTTGAGCTGAGTGGTCCGATGAAATTCCGCGGACCGTGGGTGTCCAAGTTCCTCACGACGATGGTGGCGGGCAAGCCGCTCGCCGCCCAGCAACTGGTGCTGGAAGGCTCCGCCTTCAATGATGGCGAGGGGGCCAACGACTTTGCTGATAGCATGGTGACAATGTGCGCTTCCGGCTTCGTGGAGCGGCAGATTGAGATCCCGGCTGAGGCGGAGTATCGCATCACGGTGGTGGCCAGCGCCGACCAAGTCGGCGGGGAAGGGGCCAAGTTTACCGTCAATCTGGGCGGCAAAGAGATCGCCAAGAAGGAGGTCACGGCCAAGACTGGCGTGGAGCAGGAGATCCGCTTCACCACGAAGCTGGCAGCGGGGGCGCAACCTCTGCGGGTGAGCTTCACCAACGACTCCTACAGCAAGGAAACAGGCGACCGGAATCTGAACCTGCACAAGGTGATTGTCGAAGGCCCCATCACGGGGACAGGGCCGCAGTTCTCGGCTGACGACATGAAGGACCTCATCACCCGAATGGGGCTGCGCATCTTCAGGCGTCCGCTTGATCCGGAGGATCTGGACAAACTCACCGCCCTGGCCGCCATGGCCACCAATGATGGGGCTGACATCGTCGAGACGCTGGAAGTCGTCGTCGAAGCCATGGTGTGCTCGCCCAAGTTCCTCTTCCGTGGCGGTGCGGATCCCACCGGCCCCGTGGCGAATGGCAGCGTGCTGGTGGATGAGTTCACCCTCGCCTCGCGCCTCTCTTATTTCCTCTGGTCCAGTGCTCCAGATGAAGAGCTGCTCAAGCTGGCAAGTGCTGGCGAGCTCCGGAAGAACCTCCGCCAGCAGGTCACCCGCATGATTGGTGACTACCGTGGCTTCTCCATGTCTGAGAACTTCGCCGGACAGTGGCTACGCCTCCGGGATGTTGAACTCGTGACTCCCAACCGTCGTCAGTTCCCGCAGTTTGAAGGTCGGCTCGCCTTTGACATGAAGCGTGAGTCTCAACTCTTCTTTGACCACATCTACCGTGGCAACCGCAGCGTGCTGGAGTTCCTGGACAGCGACTATTCTTTCATGAACCAGAATCTGGCTGAGTTCTATGGGATCAAAGACGTGAAGGGCAAGGAGTTCCGCAAGGTCTCACTGGAAGGCACCCCGCGCGGGGGCATCCTCACCCAGGCCGGCATCCTCACTCTGACTTCGCACCCGAACCGGACCTCCCCGGTGAAACGCGGCCAGTTCGTGCTGGAGAACATCCTCGGCACTCCACCGCCGCCCGCACCGCAGAACGTTCCCGCCTTTGGGGAAGACCGCGGAGCCAAGGTGGAGGGGACCCTGCGCCAGCGTTTTGAAGCCCACCGCTCCAATCCCGCCTGTGCGAGCTGCCACGCTTTCCTCGACCCCATGGGCTTCGCCCTGGAGAACTACGATGCCATTGGCCGCTGGCGGGATACGGACAACAAGCAGCCCATCGATGCTACCGGCAAGCTTCTCACAGGCCAGGCCTTCAATGGAGCCGCAGAACTGCGCAAGGTGCTGGTGCAAAACAAGAAGGACGACTTCACACGCTGCCTCATCGAGAACCTCTTGATTTTCGCCCTTGGTCGCGGTCTCGACTACCCAGACAAGTTCTATGTGAAGCAACTCACCCAGCAGGCTGCCCAGGGCGGATACAAGTTCCAGGACATCGTCGTCGCGGTGGTGGAGAGCGCACCGTTCCAGAAGATGCGTGCGACTGAAGTAGCGAAGAAGTAGCAGTAGTTCGGTTGTCCCAACCGTTCCGTGGCCGGAGGGACGCGCGGACTGTGACCTTCAGGCATCAACGCACCCCAGTCCAAGGAGCGGCGATGTCCCCATCGCCGATGGCCGTGGTAGGTATGCAATGACGACTGGCATCAGCAAAGCCCCACTCCTCCGCTCCTTCCTGCATCCAGAATCGACCCGCATCCCCCACACAAAGAAGAGAACCCGCAGGCAACGCATCTCTGCGCCACCTGCGGGTCGTGCTATTACTTACCACATCCTGCATGGAACAATCTCCAAGCAGGAAACTCGTTCAAAAATCAGCCGCACGCATTACTGAGGATCACGCGGGCGCTCTTCAGCGGGCTTCACAGCGTCGTTGTTTCCACCCGTCTTGGCCGAATCAGGCTTGGCGTTGGAGGTCTGGTTCCGGGAGCCGGCATCGCGATCTGCAGCGTTCGCGTTCGGGTTCGCCTTGGGATTGGCAGCAGTAGCGTCCGTGCTCGCGTTGGAAGCAGGGCGCACATCCGCGTTCTCACGGACTGTTTCTTTCTTCAGAGCCTTCTCTTCGTCACGAGCCTTGCTCTCAGCGTCCGAGCGGGCTTTGGCCTTGTCTTCCGATTTGGCTTTGTCTGCATCCTTGTCGATGTCCTTGGCCTTGTCGGTTTCTTTCTCCTTGGTGGCTTCCGCAGCGGCCTTCTTCACGTCATCGGAAGGTTTCACACCGGAGCTTGGGGGCTCGGCAAAGGCGGAGGTCACGGCCAGCGCGAGGGCGGCAAATGCGGCGAAGGGGAGGGGGGTCAGTTTAATCTTCATAACATGGCTGGATCGCACCCTCTCCACCTTGCGGACCCGGCGGATACTGCATCCATACCCTGACCGTCCCATCAGGTGCAAAATCGCGGGCCTATCCACCAAAAGTTTCGGGGCGGGTTCGTGAGTGTCCTGGCCTGGAATCTTCCTCATCGAGAGACTGTTGCTGAAGATGGGTGAAGGGAAAACGTAGCAGCCCTTCAGAATCGAACCCCGCGCCTGCTGACCGGATTTTTC
>JBGGMQ010000238.1:0-4060 GCA_041287975.1 Verrucomicrobium sp.
AGGCTGCCTTGGCGAAGGGCAAATGCCTCAAGCTCCGTAAACACGGCGGTTGAGCAAGCACGAAAAGCCGCTCCTTGGGTCGATCAGCTTGGTGGACCCTACCCGGCATAGTGAAACGACAGGGGTCACCTTCTGCGTCGCAACAGTCGGTTTTTACACTTCCGCCCCTCACAAACAAACAAAGAGAACGCGGAAGCCAAGCTCCCGCGTTCTCTAAAAACTTCAATCAAATCTGACTGAACGACTATTCCTTGCCGACCACTTCGGCTTCAGCGTCTTTCACTTCTGCGGCTGCAGGAGCGGCGCTGGCAGGCACGAACGCGTCGACCCACTCGATGAAAGCCATCGGTGCGGAGTCGCTCTGGCGCTGGCCGAGCTTCGTGATGCGGGTGTACCCACCTGGGCGCTCCTTGGAGGCCGTGGCGATGACACCGAAGAGGGTGCTGACGAGCGTCTTGCTGCGGAGAACGGCGAAAGCCTGGCGGCGGGCATGCAGCGTGTCGCGCTTGCCCAGGGTCACCAGCTTCTCTGCCACAGGGCGCAGGGCCTTGGCCTTGGCCAGCGTCGTGCGAATGCGACGATGCTCGATGAGGCTCTTGCAGAGGTTCTTGAGCAGGGCGTCGCGATGGCTCGCCTTGCGCTGCAGTTTGACGGTTTTACGTTGATGTCTCATTGTCTCGATTCCTTTTAATCAGTAAGTCAGTTAACCTTAACCTTCGCAGAGGGCCTCTTATTCATCGTCATCATCGCCCAGATTGGCGCTGATCAGGCGTGAGAAGCTGTCGGCATCAGCTTCATCGTCGTCGTCACGGCGGAACCCGCCGGTACGCAGCATGGAAACACCGCCTGGCAGCGGCTCAAGCAGCGATGCGTCGAGCTTCATGCCAAGGGTAAGGCCAAGCTCGGAAAGCTTCTCCTTGATTTCGGTGAGGGACTTCTTGCCGAAGTTGCGGTAACGCAGCATCTCGGCTTCGCTCTTCATCGCCAGCTGACCCACGCTCGTGATGTTGGCGTTGTTAAGGCAGTTGGCAGCGCGGACGGAAAGCTCGATCTCGTTGACCGACATGTTGAGCAGCTTGCGCAGCTCCAGGTTTTCCTCGCTCTGGGCTTCCGGAGCGGCGTCGAACTCGATCTGGCTATCGTCGTAGTTGACGAACACGTCGAGGTGCTTGCGCAGGATCGCGGAGGACTGCAGGAGGGCGTCCTGCGGGGTGATGCGACCGTCTGTCCAGACGTCGATCAGGAGCTTGTCATAGTCCGTGTTCTGACCCACACGAGTGGCTTCCACGCCGTATTTCACGCGGGTCACCGGGGAGAAAATGGAGTCAATCGGGATCACACCGATCGGCATGTCCGGACGCTTGTTGTCTTCGTTCGTGGAAAAGCCACGACCGACTTTGACTTCGAGCTCAGCTTCGAATTTGCCTTTGCGGTCCAGCGTACAGATCACCTGGTCCTTGTTGATCACCTGGTAGCTGGTGTCGTCCTTGATGTCACCGGCGGTGACGACGCCTTCCTTGTCCACGGCGACCTGGAGGAGGCGCATTTCCTTGTTCTCGAAGTGGCGGAACTTCACCTTCTTCAGGTTCAGCACGATCTGCGTCACATCTTCCAGCACGCCTGGAAGGGTGGAGAATTCATGCTCAGCGCCTTTGATGCGGACGCTCGTGATGGAGGCACCTTCCAGAGAGGAAAGGAGCACGCGGCGCAGGCTGTTGCCAACGGTGTGGCCATAACCTTTGTCAAAGGGCTCTGCGACGAACTGGGCGTAGTAATCAGTGGCCGTAGCATCGTTTTTCACGAGGCGATTCGGCATCTCAAAGCGGGCAAGGCGGACGGACATGTAGTATTTCGATTAGAGCTGGGTTGCCTTCGGAGCGAGCTTTCCACCTCCAGAAATGGAGGCAGACCCGAAGACCGACAGCGATTGAGCTGGGCTCGCAAGGGGCGGGCAAGAAACACGGTTCCGCCCAGTTGGCAAGCGCTTTTTCTAGGCCAAAAGGCTTCAGGTGCGGAAGACCGCCCCCAACCTTCTCCCCAAAAGCAGCCCTGCCCCCAGGAGCGTCACCCCCAGAAAAATCATGGCCCAAACCCCCAAGGCCGCCCCAAGATAGGGACCATTCCCCAGGGACTGGAGCAGCATGTAAATCGCTTTCGTGATGGGATAGTGCCCCGCCTGCTGGGCCAGCACCATGGAGTCCGACACCTCCAGCATGGCGAATGAAAACGCCAGCAGTCCCCCGGCGATCAGATTCGGTGCCAGCAGCGGCAGCGTCACCCTCCAGAGAGCCCGCAGCGGCGGTGCCCCCAGATTCTGGGCGGCATCCTCCAGCTCGGGATTCAGCTGCTGCAATCCCGCCGTCGCTGCCCGCACCACGTACGGCAACCGTCGCACTGAGTAAGCCACCACCAGCAGCAGGATGGGGTCCTCCCCGATCATCAGCCAGTGAAACGGCTGCCCCTCCCGGGCCATCGCCAGATAGCCGAACGCCAGCACAATCCCCGGCACCGCCAGCGGCAGCATCGCCATGGTGTCCAGCAGATGCCGCCCTGGCAACCGGGTCCGCACCGTGACATAGGCGATGGCCAACCCCAGCACGAGGTCCAGCATCGTGGCCAGCGAAGCGTACTTCAAGCTGTTGGCCACCGCTGAGAGCGTCAGCTCATGACTCAGCGCATCATGATAGTGCGCCAGGGTGAGACCTTCCGGCAACACTGTCCGGTACCAGTCTGTCGCGAACGAGAGGAGCACCACGCCCAAATGGGGCACTACCGAAACGAATACGCAGATCGCAAACACCGCCGTGATCAGCCAGCCCTGCACTTGCGGCAGCCGTGCTGCCGTTCTCCCGACCGTCGCGCGCCCACCTCCAAAGGCATGCCCCCGGCCAAAGAGCAGCTTGCTCGTCAGGTAAATCAGCACTGTCGAGGCCAGCATCACCACCACCAGCGCATACGGGATCGGGTTGTCGCTTAAATCCCGGAGCGAGTGAAAGATCTGCACTGAAGTCACCCGGGTATAGTCAAACACCAGCGGCACTCCTAGCTCTGTGAACGCCCAGATAAACACAATGGTGCCCCCGGCAAACACACCCGGCATGATCAAAGGCAGCGTGATCCGCCAGAACCGCCTCCAAGGCGGGCACCCCAGATTGGCTGCCGCCTCCTCCATTGCAGGATCGAGATTCGCCATCGCCGCCGTGACATTCAGGTACAGCACCGGAAAAAGGTGCAGCGTCGTCATGATGATCACGCCCAGCATCTGCCCCTCCCCCAGCCAATCCCGGGGATGCATCGGGTCCATCCACCTCAGCCCGATGAGCAGACTGTTGAACGACCCCGCCTGGCCCAGCATCGCCCGCACCCCGATCGCCCCCACAAACGGCGGCAGGATCATGGGCATCAGCACCAGACTGTTCAACAACCCCTTGAAAGGGAACTCATACCGCGAAAACAGCACCGCCAGGGGAATGCCCACCAGCAGACACCCTATTGTGGTCCAGAGCGCAATCGTGAAGGAATTGACCAGCCCCTCCCGGTAGAGAGCATTCCGGAATACCTCCCATACAAAGTCCAGCGTGTACCGCCGCCACTCCCACCAGTGCCCTCCTGCGCCTTTGGGATCCACAAACGCAACCTCGACCGTGCTCCAGATGGGAACGAGGAAGAAACAGGCGAAGAACAAGGTCATCGCCAGGAAAACGGTGAGGCTGAGGGAGCGCGGCATGCGGTCGGGAGAAAGGATCGAGAGGGAGGAGTCAGGCAGTTTTCAGCGGCGGCGACAGACACTACAGCCCATCTTTGGCCATCTCATAAGCCCGCCGGTACTGGTTCCGGAAGGCAGTGCTCAACTCACGTGCCTTCCGAGCCTCGGCCACCTTGTCCTTCTTTGCCAGCAAGGCCGCCAGTTCCTGAGCCAGATGATAGTTGAGCATCTTCGAATCTGCAAAAACCTCTGTAGCACGAGGAGGGAAATTCTGGCTCGCAAGAACCGTCCACGTTCGGGTCAGCTCATCATGGGTTTCTACACACATCACTTTCACCAGGAACCGGATCACTC
>JBGGMQ010000239.1:0-2860 GCA_041287975.1 Verrucomicrobium sp.
CTCAATGGCACTTCAGCGGCAGGCCAGAGCACCACCCGCGTCAATGATGCCGCGGGCATCACCCTGAATGGCGGCACCATCTTCTTCGACACTGCGCCCACCGCTGGCCTGGACTACGAAGAAACACTGGGAGCAGTGACGCTCAATCGCGGCAGCAACACCATCACCGCAGATGGAGCCAGTGCCACTGCGGGTGACACCTCCCTGCTGACGATCACCAACCTGGTCCGTACAAATGGTACCCACAGGGGTGTGGTGAACTTTAACTCTTCAGACGCAAACCTGCTGGGCACCTCTGACCGCAACCGTATCCTCCTGACCAACTTGAACGGTGCCACTCCAGTGGCAGGCTTTATAGGCGGCTGGGCCACCGTCGGCACAGCAGCCTCCGGTGTTGCGTCAGACTGGGCCAAGTATGACGCGACCAACGGTCTCACCGCTTTCACCGCCGCAGATTACAATGGCGGCGGGGCCTTCGCGGAGACAGCCATGACGGCAGCCGCGTACCACGCCAGGATCGCACCTGCAACGGCCACGCCAGTGGCTCAGACAGCAGCGCGCACGGTCGGCACTCTGACCTTTGCCGCTTCGGCTGCTGCGGGCAATGTGACTTTCACCCAAAGTGGCTTTGATCTGAACATCGCCAGTGGCGGTGTCCTTGTCACCGGCACTGCCACCACAACGGCCCACAGCATTGCCGGAGGCACACTCTCTGCTGGATCAGGGAACGAACTCCTCTTTCATGTCATAGGAACGAACTCGCTTGGTGTGGCCTCGTCCATCAATGGTACCACCGCAGTCATTAAAGCGGGTGCCGGAGTCGTGACCTTGTCTGGCATCAACAGCTTCTCAGGTGGTCTCTATCTTCAGCAAGGCACTATTCGAATTGCCAATGCTGTCAATGGCACCAGCACTTCCCTTGCCTCTGGAAACAATGTCAACGTGATCAGTGGCATTCTGGCCGGCAACAGCACCAACCCTTTCATTCTCGGGAACAACATCACCATCCACGACAGCCTCACGCTCGGAGACGCGGTCGGGGCAGGTCACAACTATCTTACCGGAAACATCACACTGACTGCTCCAAACGAGGGCATTGCCTCCATTATCGCCCACACTGGCACCACTACGACGGTCACAGGGAACATCTCGGGCGGAAGTCTTCGTATCGCCCAGGTGGCAGCCACGGGCAGCGTTGAGCTTGCCGGCAACAACAACTTCGGCGTCAACGGCAGGATTCAGGTAGACTCCGGTCTTCTGGGCGTCGGATCGTCCACCGCTCTGGGATCTGCCAAAATCGTCCTGAACGGTGGCGGCATCTTCAACGCCCTTGGTTATCGCGGAAAGATCACCAACGACATTCTGGTCACCGCCACTTCCTCGATGGGTTCAGGTGCTTACTTGGAGAAGACCGACCTCGCAGGGACGGTAGACTTGTCGGGCACCATGCGTTCCCTCACCGTCAACGGCATCCACCAGGAAATCAGCGGCCGTATCACCAACGGCGGATTGCAGAAGGAAGGCAATGGCGTGCTGATCATTTCCGGCACCTCCAATGACTACCTTGGCGGCACTATCGCCAATGACGGGGTGCTCTGGCTGAAGGGCAATGCCACACTTGGGGCAAACATCGCGGGCAACAACGTTGACGTGAGTGTTTCCGCAGGACGCGACGCTGTGCTGAGGATGGATGGCCCGCAGAACATCGGCAGCAATCAAATCCTCTCCATCGCTTCGCAAACCACCACCGGCATGCCTACCCTGGTGCTAGGCAAAGGGTTTTCTGCCACCACAGCGCTCAACCCGTTGATTGATTTCAACAACACCGGCACGGGCATCCTGAACGTGCGGGTAAGCAATACCACCAATGACAAGATGATGCTCGCCCTGGACGGATGGGCTCTCAATCACGATCTCATAGCAGAAATCAATGCTGTAGCCCCCAATGCCCAGGTATGGATCGGCACGACCGGCGCCAACGGGTCCATCGCCGCCCCACTTTCCGCGGGCCAGGGTGGATTCTACCGCTTCGGAGGCGGCAGTGAAGTCAACATCTCAGGAACCAACTATGCCGGGACCCTCACTCTGGAAGCGAATGTGCTCTCAGGATCGGGTGGGTTGATCATTGGAGCGCCTAATGCAACCGCACTTGCCAACATCACCACGACTTCCAATGCCGTATTTCTCAAAGGAGCCCAAACTGGCTTCTCTGGTGCAGTAACGTTTGGCAATGGCGGCACCGCCATCATCGCCAACGGAGCTGCCATGGGCACTGGGAGCACTGTCAATCTGGACATGGGAGGAACAGGCAATGGCATGGCCGCATTCCGCACCAGTGGTTTTAGCGGCTATACAAACGTGAACAACACGTACGGCACAAAGAACTTCAATGTGCTCAGCGACTCTCGAATCCGCCTGGATGCCGATGGCGGTGGCCGCACTTTTGCTGCTCAGTTTGGGACCGTGGGAATCAATGTGACCGGTGGAGCCACACGCACCTTTGAAGTTCAAGATGTGTCCAATAGTGGGGAGGCACAATTCGGGACCTGGACGGTGAACTACAGCGGGACTGGTGCCGCCACCCTTGCCTTCACCACCGCCAGTGGCTTCACCCGTCTGGAAGGCGGGATCGCCCAAAACGGAGTCGGCGTGGTGAATCTCAACAAAACAAATGCCGCAGGCACCCTCATCATTGACGGCACCAACGCGCTCACAGGCACGACATCCTTGCAGCGTGGCGTCATCATCCTGACGGGAACGCAGGGCTTGTCATCTGGGGGCTTGATTTTCGGCAACAATGCCGCCGACGCCGCGGCACTGCACCTCCGCAATGACGCCCTGGCATCGTCCTACAATTTCG
>JBGGMQ010000240.1:0-4517 GCA_041287975.1 Verrucomicrobium sp.
TCCTTCAACTCCAGGATCTCCCCTTTCACGTCCACCGTGATCTTGCGCGAAAGGTCGCCACGAGCCACAGCGGTGGTCACGGCAGCGATGTTACGCACTTGGGCCGTGAGATTGGAGGCCATGGCATTCACGGAGTCGGTCAAGTCCTTCCACGTACCCGCCACACCGGGCACCACGGCCTGCCCCCCGAGCCGGCCTTCGGTGCCCACCTCACGAGCCACGCGCGTCACCTCTGAGGCGAAGGAGCGCAACTGGTCCACCATCGTGTTGATGGCCTCTTTGAGCTGAAGGATTTCCCCACGGACGTCCACAGTGATCTTCTTGGAAAGGTCACCGTTGGCCACGGCCAGCGTCACGTCCACGATGTTGCGGACCTGGGCGGTTAGGTTGCCCGCCATCTGGTTCACGCTTTCGGTGAGGTCGCGCCAGACGCCGGACACACCTTTGACTTGGGCCTGACCGCCGAGTTTGCCTTCCGTGCCCACTTCACGAGCCACGCGGGTCACTTCCGAGGTGAAGACCGAGAGCTGGTCGATCATGCGGTTCACGAGTTGTGCGGAGTGCAGGAACTCCCCCTGGAGTTCGCGCCCGTCTGCCTCCAGCGCCATGGACTGGCTCAGGTCCCCTTTGGCCACTGCACCGATGGTACGAGTCACCTCCGTGGTGGGACGGACGAGGTCGTCCATGAGGTCATTCAGGGCATCCACTTCCTCACCCCATTCGCCAATGAGGCCGGAGACGCGAAGCCGTTGATTGAGCTTGCCCTCTTTCCCCACCACCCGGCAGATGCGGGCGGTTTCCTTGGACCGCCGTTGATTGATGCTGAGCGTCTCATTGAAGGCATCGGCGATCTTGCCGTGGATGCCGGTCCAGCCTGAGGGAAGCCGTTTGGAAAAGTCGCCGCTGCGGAGAGCCAGCATCGAGTTCAGGATCTCGGTCAGGAACTCATCGCTGGGGCTGGAAACACCACCGGGTTCGGGTGAGGATACGGTCTTCATGGCTGGCCTAAAAAACTGCGTCGGGGATCTGGATCTGCGAAGGAAGGCGGCGACCTCACCGTGCCAGGAGCCTCAACGCCGTTGGGGCTCGGACAGGGATGAGATCGCGCGTAAGAATTAGCGTAAAAGTTGGGTGGACGCCCAACACTTTAGTTGAGGCACGCAACAAAGTTTATACGGCCGACGGAGGGGCGAGGAGCGAACGCGCCGGAGAAGTCATGGCAAGAGGGTTGGGGCGGATGAAGACCACAAAGCGCTATGCTATTTTCGGGGCGTGCGAAAGATAATGTAGGGCCCAACCAACTCCACCTGCTGTCCCTCACGGGTCGTAAGCTTGATTCCATGATCCGATTTGCTCTCGATATGAGGGTCTGTGAAGATGAACGACTGATCCCCGATGCTGCAACGAACATCGACCTGAAACTCGCTGTCGATCGCAGCTTTGAAAACGAAAAGGCGGATGCCCCCAATGACCACACAGACGATGAGTAGGATGGCTAGAAGCTGAAAGTGAAGCGGAGGTGATTTAAGGCCCATGGCAGAGATCGCGTTTTACCACAGTGGATATCCGTTGTCACAAAATATATCATGAGATCAGTCTTGACCGGGTGTCGCAGGCAGCACTCAAAATTCTCTCCGTTGGAAACTCAATCGTGACTGGAAGTCACCAACAGCTACCCGCACACGCTCCCTGAAATCGATGAATGACTTGATTGCTTGGGGCGCATCCTAATCCTCTCGATAAACTTGCGTGCACATTTCAGCCCCCCTTGAAAGATAGTTCAGTCATGACGAATTTCCCCTGGTGCAAACGATCACTTGCAAAACGCGCCTTTCTTAGGAGGCGAAAACTAAAAGCGTCCTGATGGCTCGCAACATCCGTAACCGACTACTGATTGAGCGACTTACCACGCAGCATCATCTGACACTTGTGTAACTCCTGCCGCCTGGCCGAAGGAGGAGTTATGGCTTGATGCCGGGAATTTAGCTTTTCTGGAAATCTGTCATCTGATAAACCAAAAGGACAGCTGGTCAAGATGACCCCGCAAAGAGCTGACCGCACTCAAAGCCAAGCCAACACACAAACATGAAGACGCTTCCACTCGTAGCGCTGGCGCTCGGAGTCATGGCCCCTTGCGCCCTGGCCGCAGCCCCAGAAGTCCCACCGGCACAACCGGGCGGCAAATTGACGGGAAACCCCGCCATTCAACTCGTCAAGGTGGTCGACGGACTGGTCGACCCTGTGCACGTGTCCTCACCCAAGGACGGCACAGGACGATTGTTCGTCTGTGAACGCCACGGACTCGTCCGGGTGGTAAAGGATGGCAAGTTGCTGGACAAGCCGTTTCTGGACATTCGCGACAAGACTATCAGCTCCTTCCTGGAGATTGGACTCTACGCGATCGAGTTTCATCCCAAGTTCAAAGAGAACGGGATCTTCTTCATCTCCTATGCGGACTTGTGGTTCAACAGTTCGACCATGATCACCCAGTACCAGGTGTCCAAGACCAATCCGGACCGGGCAGACATGGACAGTGCGAAAGTGATCATGAAGATCGACTTTCCGTACCCGAACCACCACGGCGGCAAGATGGCCTTTGGCCCTGACGGGTACCTCTATGTAGGCGTAGGCGACGGTGGCTGGGAAGGTGACGTGTTGGATGCCGGCCAGGACAAGAGCACGCTGCACGGGAAGATGCTGCGCATTGACCTGGACCACACCACACCGGATCGAGCCTACTCGATTCCCAAGGACAACCCCTTCCTGACGCCTTTGCAACAGATGACCTTGTTTGGCATTTCAGAAAAGCAGTTCTCCCAAATCAAGCCAAACGCCCGCCCGGAGATTTGGGCCTACGGTTTGCGCAATCCCTGGACGTTCTCCTTTGACCGTGAAACGGGGGATCTCTACATCGCCGATGTCGGGCAAAACCACTGGGAAGAAATCAACTTCCAGCCAGCAAAGAGCAAAGGCGGGGAGAACTACGGCTGGAGTTTCATGGGGGGCAGCCATACTTTCCCGATTGAAGATGAGGCCACAAATCCCCGTGTGGGAGTGCTGCCGGTGGCGGAATACAGCCACGTGGACCAGGGGATCTGCGTGACAGGAATTGGTGTGTATCGAGGCAAGAAGTACCCAAGCCTGAACGGCATCTACTTTGTCTCGGACTGGGGAAGTGGCAAGATCTGGGGCATGCAGAGGGATGCTGCGAGCAAATGGCAGATGCAGGAACTGCTGGATCTTGACACCCCTCTCCGCCCCACGAGCGGCGGCGAGGATGAAGAAGGAAACCTATACGTCACCCATGCTACAGCCAACTATGGCGGCCCAGTGTACCCGACGGTGAGCGAACGCGGAGCCCTGTGGAAGATTGTCGCCGCCGATGCGGTGCCTGCGGGAGCCAGTCTCGCCCCGCTCCAGAAAAAGTGATTCCGCCATCAAGGGGGGTGCGGCTGTGAATCGCACCCCCTTCATTCTTTTATCCCCCTTCGCCGTCTCCGCTTTGCTGGAGCCTCTCATTCCTTGTTCCTTTTTCCATGAAACAGACGCTAATCCTCATCGGCCACTGCCTTTTTCTCGCCTCCCTCACTCACGGCCAGGAGCCGGCCCCGGCAGCCGCCGGACATGAACACCACGCGCCTGCGACAGGCGGCGGCAGGAAGCTGGAGCTGGTACAAGGAATCACGAATGCCGACTTCCTTCGTCTGGGGAAAGAGCCGAAGACCGTGGAGGTGCTGCTGGTGGCGGTGTACAATGATGACAACTACGGGATGAATTTCAACGGCTATGCCAAAGGGGCTGGCGTGTACACCATCCCCAAAGGATGGAAGGTGCATGTGACCTTCATCAATCCCAGCCCAGTGCCGCACAGCCTGATCGTGCTGGAGAAAGATGACGTGAAAAAGCTCCAGGTGGCCGAACCGTATTTCAAAGGCGCGGCCATCGAAAAGCACCTGCAAGGCATCGCATTCGACAAACGGACCTTCGACTTTGTGCCGGACGAGGCGGGTGAGTTTGCCTTTGCCTGCGGATTCCCCGGTCACACAATGAACGGACACTGGCTCACGCTGATCGTCTCTGACACAGCGGAGAAGCCCACCTTGAAACTGGGTGAAGAAGCAGCCCAGGAAGCGGGCCCGGCGAAGTAGCAGATCGATGTAGTCCTTCAGCATCTCAGCGAACTGACATTTCCTCCCTGCCCCACTCCGCCATGAACTTCCTCAGTCGAGAACGCACCGTCGCTCAAGCCGGATATTCACGCTGGCTTGTGCCACCCGCCGCAATCGCAGTGCATATGTGCATCGGCCAGGTGTACGGATTCAGCGTCTTCAATGTGCCTTTGACGAAGCTGCTGGGCGGAACGACATCCACCCCTGAGGACTGGACCATACCGGAGGTAGGCTGGGCCTATCAGATCGCGCTGATCATGCTGGGACTTTCTGCGGCCGTTTTTGGAAAGTGGGTGGAGCGCAACGGTCCGCGCATGACCATGGTGGCCAGTGCCGCCTGCTTCTGCG
>JBGGMQ010000241.1:0-2675 GCA_041287975.1 Verrucomicrobium sp.
GCACTTGCCGCGACCATGAGTGCCAGGACAGCCTTTGGATCGCAGGCGAACAGCCGGATCAAGGTGGGTATGGTCGGCTGCGGCGGACGAGGCGGATTGATTGCCAAGATGTTTGTGGAGAACGGGTACTTTGAGATTGGCGGAGCGGCCGACTACTTTGGTGACAAAGCCAAACAGCTCGGTGCGAGCTTTCAGCTGGGGGAGGATCGGGCGTACTCGGGCTTGGAGTGCACGGAGAAGATGATCGCCAAAGGAGGGCTGGACGCGATTGCCATCATCAGCCCGCCGTATTTTCATCCGGCTCAAGCCAAAGCGGCAGTGGATGCAGGCCTGCACGTGTATTTGGCCAAGCCAGTAGCTGTGGATGTGCCCGGAATCCAGAGCGTGCGGGCCAGTGGAGAGCAGGCCCGTGCCAAGAAACGAGTATTCCTCATCGATTTCCAGACCCGCACGGACAGCTTTTTCATGGAGGCGATGAAGCGGGTCCAGGCTGGAGCTTTGGGCGATCTCGCGTTTGGGGAGGCCCGCTACCACGCGGGTCGACTCAAGCCCAAGACCACAGGTGCCTCCGCCGAAGACCGGCTGAACAACTGGGTCTTCGACAAAGCCTTGAGCGGCGATATCGTCGTGGAGCAAAACATCCACACCCTGGACATGATGTGCTGGGCCATGGGCAACACTGGCCCCATTCGCGCCACGGCCACCTGTGCCCGCCGTGTCCGAGTGGATGTGGGCGATGCCAATGACACCTTCAGCGGCCTGCTGGAGTACCCGAACCAGGTGGGGATCACTTTCAGCTCCCGCCAGTTTGATGCTCAAGGGGCACCTGAAGGCATCAAGTTCGACCTCTATGGCAGCAAGGGGGCCCTGCTCAGCGAGTACGGTGGCAGTGTCATCATTCGCGGTGGGGCGGAGTCCTTCTACCGGGGTGGCGAGAACCGGGAACTGTATCGTACCGGTATCAGCGAAAACATGACTGCCTTCCACAAGGCCATCACCGAGAGCGACTTCTCCAATCCCACGCTGGAGCCCAGCCTCACCAGCAATCTGACCTCCTTGCTGGTTCGCAGTGCCGCCTACAAGGGGCAAGCAGTGACCTGGCAGGAACTCCTGGCTGATAAAGAGGTGCTGAAAGCGGATCTTAAGGGATTGACGTCCTAGCCGCAATCGAGTGAACTAGACCCAACCTGAGGATGCGACGCCGCCACTTCGTCCAAAGTCTCGCCACCCTGCCCGCTTGGGGACTGGCGGCCGAGACCGTCGCTGCTCCATCAACTCCGGCATGCCAGCTCGCAGGCATCGGTGCCTGCGACTGGACATTGCGCCTCGCCGCGAATCCCGACTCGCTGGATCTAGCAAAGACCATTGGCCTCGACGGGGTACAAGTGGACTTCGGTCAGGAGGTGCAACCTGACGGCACCCTGCCACTGCATCAGCCAAAGCTTCAAGAAGCGTTTCTTGCCAGATCGGCAGCGACTGGCATCGCGATCCCCTCGCTGGCCTTGGGCGTGTTAAACAAGACGGCCTATAAATCCGATGCCGCAGCGGAGAAGTGGGTGCTGGACAGCATTCCAGTCGCACAGAGGCTGAAGACGCCTGTAGTACTGCTAGCCTTCTTTGGGAATGGCGACCTGCGTAACGACGAGGCGGGCGTCACGGCCACCATCGCGCGATTGAAGAATCTGGCGCCCCGTGCCGCCGACGCTGGCATCACCTACGGCATTGAGTCCTGGCTTCAGGTCGCTGACCTGGAGCGCATCCTGGACACCATCAAATCACCAGCAATAAAGGTCTACTACGATGTGGGCAACATGCAGAAGGAGTCTGAGGACTTTCATGCCTCCATCCGCCGACTCGGCCGGGAGCGGATCTGCGAAGTTCACGCCAAAGACTACGATGATCTCTACGGAAAAGGGTCCATGGATTTCACCCGGGTGAAAAGCGCCCTGGATGCCGTTAGCTACACTGGCTGGATCCATATGGAAGGGATTAAAATCCCCAACGGGGTGGTACAGGACATGCAGTTTGACCTGCGCCATCTTCGGTCCATCTTTCAGCCTGAACGCCTTTCCAAAACAAGCCCCAGTTAAGAACCCCGTTTAAACCGGCCCTAGGACCCATATTATCCCCATTTAAACGCCATTAATACTTGCCAAATCTGGCGGGTCTGGTAAAAACACGGTTAATATCCGGTTTTTACCGGCCTTAACTCATGGCGCGGCCCGCAAACACGGTTGAAACGGTAAGCATGACCATCTCGGTCACGCCCCAGCTCAAGCACTATCTCGAAGTGCTTTCCGTGCACGGTATCTTCGGTGGGGGAAGTCCGCAGGACGTTGCAAAACACCTGCTGAACAACTCCATTCAAGAGTTGGTCCTCAAGGGCCTGCTCAAACCGAAGGAGTGGGTCTCCACGGGTGAAGGCAAGGTGGAAATCGCCACGGCATGATCTCCTCTTACCTCCTGTCCATGAACAACGAACTTTGCTCCCCCTTTCCCCCGGTGCTGCAGTTTACCCCGGAGGTCGAGTCTGGCATGCTGGCAGCAGAAGCTCTGTGCTTCGAGCCTCGCCTGCAGGATGAGCCCAGCTCCTTTGACCTGGAGATCCTGGCCCGCGACCTTCTGCGCTACACTCCTGAGCTGGCATCCCAACTCATGCAGCTTGGCATGGAAAA
>JBGGMQ010000242.1:0-9429 GCA_041287975.1 Verrucomicrobium sp.
CAGCTCTATGATGGTGGCAGCATCAGCTATTTGGAACTCCTCGATGCCGAGCGGACCAGTCTGCTACGGGAGCGTCAGAGTGCGCAATTGAAGGCCCAGGGGCACATTGCCACGGTGGCGTTGATCCGGGCGTTGGGCGGAGCCTGGTAGGGCTTCTTCGCTGCATTTGTGTACAGGCATCGCGTGCCAGCCCTTGGTCAGAAGCCTTCCAGAGGGGTTCAAGGTTTTGCGTGTGATTCAATCCTCCCCGGCAGGCTGGTGCGAGAACGTTCCCTGACGGTCGTTCTGATGTCATGGGCATGCTTCGTAGGTTGTGGGTCACGGCAGCCAGTGCCGCGATGGTGACGGCGGGATGGGCGGAAGACTGGCCGCAATGGCGCGGCCAGCATCGGGATGGCACATCGACGGAAGTGGCCGGTATCGCCGATTTTCCACCCGCAGGATTGCCGGTTTTGTGGAAAGCAGAAGTGGGGGCCGGATGGTCGAGCCCCGTGGTGGTGCAGGGGAAGGTGTATGTGCTGGATGCGAGGCTTCAACGTCCCCAAGCCTGGGAGCGTGTTACCTGCCGGGATGTGCAGACAGGCAAAGTCTTGTGGCAGAAAGAAGAGGCGGTGCCGTATCCGGAATTCTGTTTTGTGGCAGGCCAGGAGAATGGTCCAACGTCGACGCCAGTGGTGGCCGGAGGTAACATCTACACGCTGGGTCAGATGGGGCGGGTCTGCTGTCGGAGCGCCACGACGGGAGAAACGCTCTGGCAGCGCGACTTTCGGACCGACTATGGGATGAAGGAGTTTACCGGCAACGCCTCGCTCCTGGTAGAGGGGGAACTCCTGGTCGTCACGATGACAGGGGCCAGCGGTGCCTGCGTGGTGGCCTTGGACAAGCAAATCGGCAAGGAGAAATGGAGGGCGCTTGATGAAGGGGCGACCAACAGCTCACCGATGGGGGTGGAAACGGAGGGCAGGCGTCAGATCGTGGTCTGGACGCAACAGTCCGTGTCGTGGTTGGATGCTGTCACGGGGGCAACCTTGTGGAGCGAGCGACTGCTTACCAGCACAGACAAGGCCGTGTCCACCCCGGTGTGTGAGGGTCGTCTTCTTCTGGTAGGAGGATTGATGTTCCGTCTTAATGACAAGGAACCGGGCGCGCAGGTTCTCTGGCCGGAGAACCGGGCGGTATCCCACCGCGTGCTGAGCCACACCTCCACGGCATGGCTCACCGGTGGGCACGTCTATTCGGCCAGGTCCTCCGGTGAGTTTGTCTGTCTCGTTGCCCTGACAGGAAAGGAGGTCTGGAAGACGGATCGCGTCACCACACCGAAACAGGGCGCAACGGTGCACATCATCGGATCGAGCTCCCAAGCGGGGACGGCCCTCCTCTACAACGACCAGGGCGAACTGATCCTCGTCCGCCTGTCACCCGACGGGTACGAGGAAAGAAGCCGGTTCCGGGTGCTGGAGCCCGACCAGCCCTTTGGCGGCAAGAAAGTCAACTGGTCCGCCCCGGTGCTGGCGAATGGCCGGGTGTATGTCAGGAACCAGCGTGAGATGGTTTGTGTGGAAGTGGGGAGGTGAGGGGCTTCGGATGGTGCAGTCGACAGAGGGTGGTCGCAGCCGTCAGCCTCACCGCGCAACTCCTTTTCGCCATACTGAAGGTGCGCAGGTGTTCTACGCGAGGTCAGTCGAGCTTGTCACCAAACCATTTTTGCAACCATTCCAATGCGAAAGCAAGAGCCTCCCGGGCTGACTTTGCCGACAAGGCCTCCAATTTTGCGTTGATGAAATCGTCGGCGACAAAAATCTCAACGTCGGCAGCATCCAGGGTTGTTGTGGAGGCAGAGGTGGGAAGGAGACGGTAAGAATCCAAGCGCCATGCCCAAACGAAGAAGGCATCCTGGTTGCACTTTTTCCAGACTTCCAATTTTAGCCGAAGCTCGCCAGGCTCTGTTCCCTCTAGGGGAATAGGCTTAAGTAGCCAGGAGGAGACAAATTCGTCGGATAGCTCAATCAACATGATAGCGGTGTGTCGAATTATAAGTTGACCCTGATTTCAAGATGAAGGGGATGCCTTGGCCTACCAGTCCGGTGGTGGTGAAACGCGATCGCTCTCTGTCACGTACTTGGAGGCTTTCGTGTTCCGAGGTAGAAGGAAATGGGATCGGCATCCACACCTGAGGTTTTGAATTGAGAGTACCCAGGGTAGCCTCGCTCAGGGCTCGGCCAACCCAAGGATTTGCTATGCGCCCCTACAGGGATGAAATCGGGTGAAAACTGGAACATAAATCCCGCGGGGTAAAGGGGGTTTGTGCTTCACTCGTGTTGACGCGAACTTCAAGCACCTCTGTGCACCCGGCCACACCTTTACCGTTCCCACAATGGGGGATGGGCCGGGAATTGCTGAGGGGATACATCGTGGCCGGAATCACTGTTGGTTGTCAGCTCTATTCGCTTCCATGGTGGCATCTTGTTTGGGATTGGACGTGCATTCCAGGGCACGGCCACCGCCCAAAATGCCACATTTAAAAGGTTGAGGCCGGGGCGGATCTGTGGGTTAGATAGAGGGCAGGTTCCCAGAAGTTTATGTTCCAACGTATCACGAACCTCTTCAAAGGCTTCCTAGGCCTTTTCATCTCCGGGCTGGAAAAGCGCAATCCTGAGGCGCTGCTGGAGGTGGAAAAGGAAAATCTGCGGAAGCAGATGGCGCAGTTCAACCAGGGGCTGGCCGCACACGCGGGGCTCTGCGAGAAGCTGATGAGCCAGGTCAAACGCCTGGAGAAACAGGAGCAGGAACTGAAGGCAAAAGCCGCTGCAAATCTGCGGGCTGGAAATCAGCAGGCGGCCGGGGAGCTCGCGCTGGAACTGCAAGCAACGCGGCGGGAACTGGCCGACAACACCTCTCAACTGGGCGATGCTGAGAAGACTTACAAAGAACTGGTCGGAGCCCGCGACGTTGCGGTGAAAGCTGCCCGGAGTAAAATTGAATCGTTACGCCGGGGTATTGACGACCTGAAGATGCAACGGGCGCTGGCGGAGATGAATGAAATGGCTGGCGGCATGCTCACGAAGATCGGCGGCTCCGGCGACACCCTGGACCGGCTGCATGAAATGGTCGAGGATGAACGCACCCGGGCGGCAGGGCGCTCTCGAGTCGCCCGCGACAGCATCGACACCTCGGAATTCAAGCAGAAGGCAGAAGAGCGTGACGCGCTGGCCAGCATGGCCTTGGCAGATCTGGCGGCGGAACTGGGCATGCCAGCACCGGCTGCTGCGGCGCCGACTGGCACTGAAGCGGGCGCCAAGGATGCGGGTGCCAGAAGCATGGGACCGCAAAGTGAGGGATCCTGAGAGGTCGGGCCCGAAAGTGATTCGGAGGTGCGCGGCGAGGGCATGACCAGGCTGGCAATTCAACACCATGTCAACATCTGGAACCTCAATGCTGCCTCCTTGGGCGGGTGAACTGGCGGATCTCTACGAGAGCGGCGCGGTGAGCCAGTTTCTGCTGCATGGCAATGTGAATGACTTGGTGCTGATGCCTTCTCCGGGAGACAAGGCGCGGCCAGGCGCTCAGCTGGTGTCACTCCAGGAGTTTCTGAAACGGGCATTGCTGGGAAGTTTTGACGTCGTCCTCACCTACGACCCTGGCAACGGCCTGCGTGTGGAGAAGGGGGCTGAAACCTATGCGGAGTGGCCGGGTGGCCAGGGGCGAGCCTTGCCCAAGGCTCCCCGCGAAGCCATGGAGCTGGTGACGCACTACCTCCGCTTTGCCGCGCATCTGGGCCGCATGGAAAAGGGCAAGGTCCTGCGTGTGGCCTGCATCCTGAAGGCAGCGGAGTTGATTGTCCCCGCGGTGGGCGGAGGGGTGAGCTATGAGCTTAACGCTGTGGCGTGCCTTTTGCGAGACTGGGCAGGGGATCCGGCCATTACCGCACATCACTCGGCCACGTTTCTCGTGGCAGAAAACCTTCACGACTTGCATCCGTTGGTATCAGGAAACGCCCGGGCGGCTCGAATCCAGGTGCCCCTGCCCGATGCCGTGGAAATGACAAAGGGTCTGGAAGTGCTGGCAGAGTTCTGTCCGGTGCCACTGCAGGAGTGGTCACAAGATCTATCCATTCCCGCGGGATCGCTGGCGGGGGCCACGTTTCATGCCGTGGAACGACTGCTGCGTCTGAAACAGCGTCAGGGGGTGCCATTGATGCCACGAGACCTCACCCTTTTGAAGAAGAAGCTCGTCGAAGATGAATGCCAGGGGCTGATTGAGTTCATGGAGCCCGGATTGACCCTCGATCATCTGCTGGGCCAGGAGGCCATGAAGCGATGGCTGCGCCAGGACATTGTCCTCTGGCAGAGTGGTGACCTTGCCGCCCTGCCGATGGGCTACCTCATTTGCGGTCCGGTGGGCACCGGCAAGACGTTTACGGTGGAGTGTCTGGCGGGAGAGGCGGGGGTGCCCGTCGTAAAGCTGAAGAATTTCCGGGATCGCTGGGTCGGCAGCACGGAAGCGAACCTGGAAAAGATCTTCCGCCTTCTCAGGGCCTTGGGAAGGTGCATCGTCTTTGTGGATGAGGCGGACCAAGCTCTGGGGAGACGCCAGGGGGATTCCAGCGACAGCGGCATCTCCGGTCGGGTGTACTCCATGCTGGCAGCGCAAATGAGCGATACCAAGCTGAGGGGGCGAGTGATGTGGGTGCTGGCCACCAGTCGTCCCGACTTGATCGAAGTGGACTTGAAGCGTCCTGGAAGGGTGGATGTGAAGATACCGCTCTTCCCTACCGCTACACGGGAGGAGGGGTATGCCTTGCTCCGAGGAATGGCGAAACGACGGGATGTTGATCTTGGCGACGATCTGTCAGACGACATCAGGGTGCCAGACTTGCTTACGCCGGGAGCGGCAGAGGCCATCGTCATGAAAATCTACCGGTTGGTCAAAACGGAAGGGTTGGGGCCCCGACAGGCGCTGGCAAAAGTGCTGGAGGATTACCGCGCTCCCGTTGATCCGGCGGCGTTGCAGGCGCAGATCCTTCTGGCGGTGAAAGAGGCTTCAGATGCCGAGTTTGTGCCGGAAAGATTCAGGGACATCCAGGGGTAAGCCTAACCCTGCTGCTCTGCACGAGAAACTGCGTCCACCTGGGGGCCGAAGTAATCCGGTGTGATGATCAACTGACTGGCGAGTTCGAGGTCCAACCTAAGGTCAGCGGGCTTGGCGTGCATGGCCGCACTGTCCACGGCAAGTTGAAACTGGGTTTCGATGCGCTCCTGATCACTCTCTATTTCTGCGAGGGTCTGGGTGCGGTGACGGGCGGCTTTGAGGCGCTGGTGCAGCAGCTCCAATGTGGCTTCCTTGCTGGCCCGTACTGTGGGCGGAAGTTGCGCACTGGCGAGTTCCGCCTCCATTTCAGAAATCTCCCTGGTGATGCTTTCGGCACTCGAACGCGAATTCGCCGCGACAACGACAGACTGGAGATGCTGCTGAGCGACGAGCAACTTGAGGTAGACCCAGGTGAGTTCCTTCAGGTTCTCAAGATTTCCTTGAGCAATGGCATCCATGGCGCCTCCGGACTGGCTGGCGTAGGCTTGTTCCACCTGGCTGTACTGGCTCAAGAGCGCATCCCACTTCTCCCGAAGCGACGGGATCAACTTTTCAGCCAGCGCCTGCCGTTCTGCGTGCACGTCTTCCTGGCGGTCGTAGGACTCCACGGCGTCCACCAGTCGCCGAAAGCGCAGGCTGGCAGACATGGACCAAAGGAAGGCTGTCTCGCCCAAGATACCGAGCAACCAGAAAGCCGGGTGGCCGAGGCCCAGCACTGCGAAGGCTCCGGCACAGAGCGCATTCACGGGAACGTCACCCAGCAGAGGGATGCGCTCCCGGACCCAGAAGGCGGCTTTGAGGTAGCGAAGCAAAAGGAGGAAGGGAAAGAGGGTGAGAAAACTTCAAATATCAAACAACAAATGGCTGGGTTCAGGAATCACTCTCTTGCCCGCTGCCATCCGACGAGCAGGTTGGTCAAGGCATCCGCTTTGGGGGCTTCACAGATCGACGGGATCTCGATGCGCAATCCCTGGTTGGCATGGAGGATGAAGGGGCTGTCGGCGTTCTTCAGGGAGACGTTGGGCTCAGCGGGGCGAAAGCCATGCACAAGTGCCTGTTTCTGCGCGGCTTCACCAAGGAGGTAATTGAGGAACGCGTCGGCAGCCTTGCGATCTTCCACAGTGCTCCAGGGAGCGTTGATGATGTAATAGGGATTGTCGTTCCAGATATTGTGCGTGGGATAGGCGACTTGCAGTGCTCCCCACCGGCCTTCGGCGTTCTTCAAGTAGTCGATGGCCACGCTCTCGTAAACGAGGAGGCAGTCGTAGCTGGCAGGACCCTTCAGTACCATGTCACGCATCATCGTACCGGTGCTGTTGCTCATGCCTGCGACATTGCGGGCAAAGCCCCGCAACCATTGGTTGAATCCTGCGTCCATGACATCGGCCATGGCGAGCGAGGCATTCTTTTTGTGGTAGTGCTGGGCATACAACACCAGACCCAGAAGTCCGCTGTTGGATTGGGAGGGATCGCTGTGCCCGTACTTGAAAAAGCCCCACTCTGGCTTGCTGGCAATGCCGCTCCAGCCTGCGGGTTCCTGCAAGGCGGTCCCAATGGTGTCAAAGCTGACCTCACGGTACTTGGAGAGGAACGCATCATAGCGCTCTTTCCAAAATACAAAGATCATGGGAGTGAGGGCAAGGGCCTCTTCACGCACGATGGCATCGCTGTTGCCTTGAGCGAGCTGCCACTCCTGTAAAAAGACGTTCTTGTAGGCAGAACTGGCCGGCGACCAGACATGGATGCGTTCCTTCCCAGAAACAACACTGCGAGCGCCTTCGAGTGAGCCTTGGGGAATGAGCTCTACGGTGATGCCGCGTCCCTCGGGGGTGCGTGCGAACTCGGTGACCGCCCATTCGAGCCAGCGTTTCTTCTCTGTGCCATAGGAAATGCGCACGGTGACGCCATGTGCCGGTTTGCCAGGGGCCTCGGAGGGGGCAGGCGTGGCCGCACCCGATTTTTCAGCGGGCTGTGATGGCGATGGGGAAGTTTGGGGTCGGGAAAAAAGCTGCCAGGCTCCGTAGGCACAGGCGGCCATGAAGGTGAGAATGAAGAGCCTGCCGAGCAGGGTGAGACGGGGGCCGTCAGGTTGAGAAGGCATGGGAAAGAAAGTTCAGCAGATCAGAAGAAGGTGGATATCTCGCGAAACACGCGGTCAATGTCTGTAGTCGATCCCGCAAAGGAGCGCGCCTTGGTGGCCAGGGATATTTGTTCCAAGATGTCCCCTTTGGCATCTTTGCCATAGCTGATGGTGAAGATGCGCACGCCGCCTGCCTCATCGTCCTGTCGCAGTTGTTTGAGAAGGAGTTCCAGTTGGGTTTTGCTGTGGGTGTCGGCTCCGTCTGACAGCACCACCATGGCATTGATCATGTCGGGGCGCGGGTTGGCTTTCAAGTAAGCGAGGCCGTCCACGACAGCATCGTACAAGGCAGTGCCGCCATCGACGAAGAGTGAATCCACCGAGCGCTTTATCGCATCGCGTTCCCCGGCGAGAGGTTTCGATTTCGCAAGCCAGGTCACCTTGTCATTGAAGGGCAGCACAGAGAGTTCGTCTTTGTCACCCAGCATTTGGATGAACTGCTGGGCCCCCTTCTTGGCATAGATGATTTTGGAATCGGACTTCATGCTGCCGGACACATCCAGGACGAGTACGACATTGCTCTTTTTCTTTCGCTCACGCCAGAGATTCAGGGTGGCCTGGATGACGGGCACCTCAGGGACATCCAGGGTGGTCTGAGGCTCGGCGGGATTCACGCCGTGGCCGGCATCAACCGGGGCTGCCAGTGGGATGGCGGGGTCAGCAGGGCGGAAGCCATACTGCATGGCTCGCTCCTGCTGAGGGCGGGCGGTGAGGAAATCCAGGTAGGTTTTGGCCCCGGCCTTGATTTCGGGGGTGACCCATTCGCGCTGCACAATGGCGGCCGGGTGGTCGCTCCAAAAGGTGCCCTCCCGTGGATAGAGAGCCACGACTGGAAAGGCGAGGTCCTTGCGGTCGGCAGCCTCGATGACCATGTTCTCATACAGGACTGCCGCGCTGAGATAGCCAGGACCGCCATCGAACATCTTCCGTCCGAAGAAGCCGGTGGATTCGCCGTAGTGGACGACGGCACTTTCCAAGTGGGAGATATATTCTCCTGTGGCAGGGAGAGCCAGGTCATCGAGAGTCAATCCACGGACCTTTCCGGTGGCGGCATAAGCCTCCGCAAGGATGGAAATAAGACCGCTGTTGCTATAATCGGGATGGGTGTGGCCAAACCGAAACTTACCCCACTGGGGAAAGCCCTTGCCCGCCCAGCCCTGGGAATCCACGGCCAGGTCGTGAATCTCACGCCAACCGGGGCTTTTGGCTGGCCAGCCGAGCGCCTCGGCCATGGGTTTCCACATGGCAATAACCACGGGCGAGAGGACGAGATTGACGGGGTCTTCCACCACGCCATGGCCCGTGCGAGCCTGCGACTCGGCATTGCCAAGGCGGATGAAGGCCGTAGAGGCAGGGCTGGTGAGGTGGGTTTTGCGCTTACCCTGGAGGATCTCCTGGATGCAGTCACCCGAACCCATGGGGATCGCCTCCACCCAGAGCGACTTACCCGTGACGCTGGTGTGTTTGGCAGCGTTGAACTCCCTAGTCAATGCCTCGATCCACTTCTGCTTCTCTGAGCCATACGTGAAAACCAGATTGAGCCGTGCAGGAGGTGGCACTGGCGGGGGTGGAGGAGAGGCACCCTCAGACGAATCCGAAGGTGCGGAAGGCTTGCAACCCGTCAGGAAGGATGCTCCCACAAGAACCAACAGACCAGCCAAAGAAAGAGGCGTCAGGTGCATGTGCCTCAAAATGGACCACCTGCACGCAATGCAAGTGAACTTTTTGCGTGACGGGGTCACGGGGAGGGGCGCTTTTCAGGCGGACGTGCCGTGATGCCGGTTGCCAATTGGTAGCACAGCAGGTTGCCAACCTGCGCTACGCTATGCAACCCAGGTACTGGAGATTGTGCGATGGGCCGGAAGAGTAAGACCCTCCGACTTCGTTAGCCTCAGCTTCGATCTCCGGCGGGATTGGGAAACAACACCTGGTCCCGCCTTGTCGGGACTTTGGATGCGTGCGGGAACCGCCGCTTTGGCAGGGCCTGATGAGGACCTGCGTCTTGAAAGTTCGCATAAAAGACACTGCGAGAGGGGTAGGCATTGTTGGCGCTGAGGCGAATCCGGGATATGTAAAAGGTGCCCTCCTCCTGGCCATCATAATTTCGCAATCGCGTCCTTGATAAGGGCGCCTCCGGAAACTACCCCTTTGAGGAAAACAGGGGTGTTGCGAGGTCTGGAGTCACTTGATAGGACGGACTT
>JBGGMQ010000243.1:0-3149 GCA_041287975.1 Verrucomicrobium sp.
GATCTGATTTGATCTGACCTCACCTCCATGAAAGACACCGGCCCAGACATCATCGAAGACGTGACCCTCATGCTCCCGCCGGAGCCCTGGGCCTGGGTCTGGCCGACCCTCGGCATCGCCGTGGCCGTACTGGTCCTCGGAGGCATCCTCTGGCGGCTCCATCGGGCGAGGAAACTTCCTTTCCAGCATCCCCCTGTTCCTCCAGAGGTCACCGCCCGGCAGCGGCTCGCCGCCATCCGCCATCTCATTGCCGAGAGCCGGCACCAGGAGTTTGTCGTGGAAGTTTCCGCGATCTTACGGGACTACATCGAGGCCCGCTTCGGCCTGAAGGCTCCGCGCCTCTCCACGGAGGAGTTCCTCTTTGAGGCGGAGCGCGGTTCCCATCTGGACGCCCGCTGGCGCGAAAGCCTGGCGGGATTCCTGCAGCAGTGCGATCAGGTGAAGTTCGCCCTCGCTCATCTGCAGCCCCCGCGCATGGAGGTGCTGCACACCACGGCGGAGACCTTCATTGACGACACCGCCAGCCGTCCCGCGGCCCCGGCCCCGGCTTCATCGCGGAAACAACCTGCCCCCACCGCCGCTGCATGCCTGTGACCACGTTCAGCTTTGGCCAGCCCTGGTGGCTGCTGCTCCTCCCTCTGCTCGGCTACTGGGCCTGGCGGCTGGGACGTCCCGGCCTCAGCGCCGCGTTGACGCACTCCTCCACCAGCATCCTGGCGACTCTGGGCCGGCCCAAGGCGGCCCAGCCGGGGAAGTTCCTCTACCTCACGCGCCTGCTGGCGCTGTTGCTCCTCGTACTGGCCCTGGCCCGCCCCCGGCTGCCCCAGGGGGAGCAGGATGACCCCACCAAGGGCATCGACATCATGCTCACCTGTGACGTCTCCGGCTCCATGGATGAGAAAGACTTCATGGTGGGCACGCAGAAGATCTCCCGCCGGGAGGCCCTCGTGCGGGCCATCTCCGAGTTCGTCGATGCACGCAAGAGTGACCGCTTTGGCATGGTCGGCTTCGCGTCGAACACGTACACCCTCAGCCCGCTCACCACGGATGCGAACTGGATCAAGGACGTGTTCAAGTTCGTCCAGTTGAAGGACGGCACCGCCATCGGGGATGGCATCATCAGCGGGGTGAACAAGCTGGAGGAAAACTCCGGCCGCTCCAAGGTCATGGTGCTGGTCACCGACGGGCAGAACAACACCGGCACAAACCCGCTGGAAGCTGCCGAGTATGCGAAGAAAAAAGGCGTACGCATCTATGCGCTGGAGATCATGAACCTGCGCAACATACGCGCCACGGCCGCGCTCAAAAGCCCTCTGAGCCAGGTGGCCACCATCACGGGCGGCCAGTACTTCCAGGCCTCGGACACCGGCTCCCTGTTGCAGATTTACCGCCAGATCGACCGCATGGAAAAGCGCGAAATCGATGACCGCCGCCACACGTTGTTCAACGAACTCTTCCTCTGGTTCATCGTCCCCGGCTGCCTCCTCCTGCTCACGGAGTGGATCCTGGGCAACACCCTCTGGCTCCGCACCCCATGAGATTCGCGTACCCCCTCGTCCTCCTGCTGGTGCCGCTCCTGGTTGTTTCCGGCATCCTCCTCTACCGCCATGCCCGGGCTCGCGCTCAGCGGAAGCTCGCCCTCTTTGGTCCCGCCTCCCGGCAGCCGAGCCTGCTGCGCTCCGTGGATCTGCGGGCCCGCCCCCGCAGGGCGGTGCTGGTTACCTCCGCCCTGTGCCTGCTGGCCATCACCGCCGCCCGTCCCGTGTGTGGGCCGCGACCGGATGCAGCGGATCAGACCGGCTCGGAGTTCTTCATCATTCTGGATGTCTCCAAGAGCATGCTGGTTCGCGATGTCACGCCCAACCGGCTGGAGTCAGTCAAGGTCGCACTGGCGGAGTGGCTCAAGACCCGCCACGGGGATCGCATTGGCCTCATCGTCATGGCGGGGGATGCCTTCGTACAGGCACCTTTGACCAACGACTACACCGCGTTGCGGGAAGTGCTGGCTCAGACCGGACCGGCCTCCGTTTCCCGGGGCGGTACCAATATTCCCATGGCCGTGCAGGTGGCCACCAAGGCCCTGGAGGCGGGCAATGTGAAACGCAAAGTGGTGGTGCTGGTAAGTGATGGCGAGAACCTGGAGGGCGAGATCACGGCCGCCATCACTGAGGCCAGCCAGAAGCACAAGATCACCTTCTTCACCATGGGCGTGGGCACGCTGGAAGGCGGCAAGGTGCCGGAGAAGGATAACAAACCCGACTTCACCAAGCCGCCCAAGGCCTATGTGCGGGATGACTACGGCGTCACCGCGCACAGCCGGCTGGATGAGCGCTCGCTGCGCAGTATTGCATCCACAGGCGGGGGCAGGTATTTTCATTTCACCCCGGATGGTGACACCTGGGACAGCCTCTACTCCCAGGCCTTGGCCACGCTGGCACGCCGGACAGAGACATTCAACCTCCAGCAGTATGACGATCTCTTTCAGATCCCGCTCTTCCTCGCGCTCGCGCTACTCCTGCTGGAGATGGCCGTGCCTACCCGCCTGAAGCAACCCCTCCGCCCTCGCTCTATAGTTACGCTCCCTGAACCCGCCTCCGCTCCACCTGCTGCCGCCATGCCTGTACGCACTTCCCGCTCCCCTCGTCGTCGCAAGGCGGTCGCCTCGCTGCTGGCCGTCACTTTGAGCCTGCTGGTCGCGGAGGGCTCTGTCACTGCGGCGGATGCCACCCTCGCCAAACTCGTCTCGCAAAGTGGTGATCTCATGAAGGCTGGCAAAGCCGCGGAGGCTGCCGCCCTGCTGCGGGAGGCCGCGCAGAAGGACCCCAATGACTACTACCTCGTCTACAACTGCGGCATCGCCTCCTATGCCGCCGGGCAGTATCAGGATGCGGTGGACTCCTTTGCGG
Source organism: Verrucomicrobium sp. (assembly GCA_041287975.1). Classification (GTDB taxonomy): domain Bacteria; phylum Verrucomicrobiota; class Verrucomicrobiia; order Verrucomicrobiales; family Verrucomicrobiaceae; genus Verrucomicrobium. The sequence goes on from JBGGMQ010000243.1 coordinate 2,907, forward strand.
AGGCCACCTCCAGTCCGGACAAGAAAGTGAAGGCGCAGGCGCTGCTCCAGATGGGCAATGCGCAGTTTCAACTCGGCAAGACATTGCTGAAGACGGGCAACCGCACCGGAGCCTCCGTGGCCTGGGAGCGCTCTGTGGAGACTTATGAAAGCGCTCTCGCCGTGAAGTCCACCGCCGCCACGGAGCACAATCTCACGGTGGCGCGCGAGCGACTGGAAAGTGTGCTGCTTGATCTGGCCGACT
>JBGGMQ010000244.1:0-3121 GCA_041287975.1 Verrucomicrobium sp.
CACCAGCCCCTTTGACGGAGCGCAGGGCTCCAATTTCGGCCTTATCACCGGAATTCAGTTGCTCCGCGCAGGACATGAAAAACTCGGAACTGCAGTTGTCGAAAAGTCCCTTGGCAGCCAGGCAGGGCACCCGCGCTCCCCGTTCCAGTCGACTGCAAACGAAGAACCGGTGCTGATGCTCGCCCGCAGTTGTCTGGCCGCAGCGCTCGATGACATCACCTCGGACAAACCGGATTTTGCCGACATCAAACGACGGATGGAACGGCTTCTAACCGATCAACCTGGATTGAAGAGTGCTGCCACCGACGGGATCGTTGATGGCCTCGCCGAGACAGCAAAACACAAACCCGGCCCTCCCGGATCGATCGAAAGGATCATCGACGACTATCTTGTCAGCAAGGGCACAGACGGGGCCATGCAACCCAAAACGGGCGAATTCAAACCGGCAGAACGGACTCTCATTCTCAAGGGCTTCGAAGCCGTACCGGCCCTCCTGGCGCAACGTCACTCCCGACGCCTGACCAATCATCTCATGCAGGGATTTAACAATTTTTCAAGTTACCCCATGAACGCGGGCCAGGTCATCAACGCCTATCTCCAAAGCCTGGCAAATGACGACTTTGATTCGAACTGGCTTGATCGGCAAAAGGGGCAGACATCAAGTGACGACAACGTGCTGGCCTGGTGGAAACAGGCTTCCGAGGCCGGAGAAGAGACCTACGTCAGGCTGAACACGGTGAAAGGTGCAAAGAAGGACGTGAATCTCAGTTTCGAACTGCTGCTGATTGCCAGGGAGCGATTTCCAGACCTGATTCCCACCTTCTATCAAACCCTGCTCAAAACCGACGAGCCAAGCTGGCCGGTAACCGACGCACTCTTGAAGAGCAATGCCATTCCTCAACCTCGGAAGATTGAACTCCTGCTGGCCGGGATAAAGACCAACAAAGAGGCCCATCGCAATACTGCTCTGCAGGCCCTTCAGCAGTTGGATCCGGGGCTCGCAGATGAGCAACTTCACCGGCTGCTCAAAAAGGCGCCCAAGACTTCGAAAGGAGAGTATTGGACGGATCAGGACGCCACCCTTGGCAGCCTTGTATCAAGTTCCAGCTCTCTCCAGGTCTGGCAGGAATTGCACCTGCTTTTGAGCCGGTGCGATCTGGGCATGCGGATGGAACTCATCCATACCCTCGACCCATCACCGAAAGCTCCGGCCGCAATCTTGGGGTCCTATTTCGCCATCTACGATCGTTACCAAGGTTCAATCGAAATCCGTGACGAATCCACCAGTGAAAAGTTCTCCGGTCCTGGAGCCGGGTTTCCGCACGACAAGATCTCCATGAGGGACTTCCTCCACGAGCATTGGGCAGGCTGGCTCAAGCTCAAACTAAAAGGTCCCGAAAATGGAGCACCAGCAGCCGAGTGGGAGAGCTACCGGAATGCGGTGAGCCGCGCAGTGCAGAAGTACCGGGCGAATCTGAAGTAACTAGGGAGTGCGGAGCTGGCGTTCAGATGCCACTCTCCACACCCCCAACAAATTCATAAGTCGGAGGCAGGTAAGACCTACACCCCCGCTTCTTCCTTGTGGAAGTACACCTTGATGAACTTCATGCCTTTGTCGTCATCGAAGCCGCGCTCCAGCAAGGGGTTGTTCTCCTTGGCTCCGAAGGCGGGCTTGAGGTGAATCTCAATGCCGGCATCGAGCTTCAGGACTCCACCGATCTTCTTCTTTGCTTTTGAGACCTGTTTCTTGGCGATGGCAAAGGACTTCTCCAGTGGCTGGCCCTGCTCTTCCTCCACCTTGGCACGGTGCTCGGCGAACTTGGCCACCACCTCAGGCTTTTTGAGCACTTCTTCCTCGAACTCTTTCAGGTCAAAGTTCTCCCGCGTTTCGAAGAACGAGATAGCGTCATGGGCGGCCGTCGTCTTGGTTTCCGTGCCCTCGGAGGACTGTGGAGTTTCCTGCTTCAAGAAGGCCACGGCCATGTCCGCATAGGACTTCGTGAGGAAGGCGGCATCGGTCACGGCCTGCAGCCCCAGGAAGTCACGAACCCAAAAGCGTGAGTCCGTGCCTGTGCGGTCAAAGGTAAGCACATAGTACCCCTCCTCCGCTGAGAAGTCGACGATGAGGCAGCCTTTGTCGATCTTCTCCGGGTTGATGCCGTGCTCCGTGGAGAGCTTCAGGTCGCCGTCACGGGTGGAGATGCTCAGGAAGGGCACCACGCTCTCGGACTTCAGGATGCACAGGCCCTGCACCTTTGTGCCCTCGATCTCGATCTCCTTGATCAATGAGATGCAAAGATCGCCCTCCTTGATGTTTGGGTGGTAGGACTTCGAGTAGAGGCGTTTCGCGATATCACACCCTTTTTCCAGAAGACCATCTTCCAGGGCGAAGATCGCTTTGGCAATGGAGTTCATCTCATGCTGATCCAGCGATGAGTGGTGGGTAAAACGGTGCGGGATGAGGTTCTTGAAGGGCTTGAGGAAAATTCCTGTCAGCGTCGCCTGGTCCTTTTCATCAATGTGGAACACCTCTTTGGACGTTTGCAGAGGTTCGTCGCGCTGAGGGTTGCCAACCTTGGCAAGCACCAGGCCGGTGGCGACGGCGGAGTTGAAGCGAATCTTGATCGACATGGGGTCGCGAACCTAGAAAGGAACCCGCATTTGCCTACAACTATAATTCCCTTAATCACGCCTCGCGGGATTGACAACCTGCAGGCTCACGTTGGCGGGAGCGACAGCGAGAGATTTCATGTGCTCCTCCGTTCTCAGAGCCGTGCCCAGAGTGGACACGGGAGATGACCATCGGTCCGAAGGGCGCACGCACAAGGCAAACGACGATCAACGCCTTTAGCCTGGAGGCTTTGCATGTTCCGAGGTAAAAGGAAATGGGATCGGCATGCACACCTGACGTATTGCATCGCGAGTACCCAGGGTAGCCTCGTCCCTCAGGCGGGACTCGGCCAACCCTGGGCTTCGCTATGCATCCCCTTCGGGGAAGAGCTTCGCATTGAGATCCGGAACAATGATCTCGGACTTCGGACTTGATCCCCCACCCCGCTCGAACGCCCTTCAGCCCTCCCGACTTCCCACGACCGCTGACTTCAAGGTGCCGCCCGGTTTG
>JBGGMQ010000245.1:0-7304 GCA_041287975.1 Verrucomicrobium sp.
ACCTGCTGGCAGCGGGGCTCTCCTCGGTGCTGTCCTATGTCACCTCCCTGGTGGTGCTGGATGTGCTGCACTTGAGCTGGCGTTGGATTTTCCGGTTGCCGGTGATTCTCATGCTGGTGGGAGGAGTGGTGGTGTGGCTCGTGGCACGTGACCGCCCGGGCAAGCTGGGGTTTGCCGACTTTCAGGATGAGACAGGGACGGATGGAACCCGGACGGTGGATGACCTGACGCATCAGGAAACATCATGGCAGCGGTACAAGGCGGCGCTGGGCAATGGCAAGCTGATGCTGGCAGGACTGGCCATTGGCTTCCAAAGCTCGGTTCGCTACGGGCTGCTCATCTGGGTGCCGGTATATTTCCTCGGTGCGGACTTCAAGCACAATCCGGCCGGGAAGTGGATCAGCATCGCGCTGCCAGTGGGGATGGCGCTCGGGGCGGTGACGACGGGATGGATCTCTGACCGCTTCTGCAAATCCCGGCGCTCAGGGGTGATCGCCACCTTTATGACGCTGGCGGCGGCGACCACTGCTGGCATGTACCTGCTGCCGCAAGGGCACTGGCTGGGGTTGCCCGTGCTGTTTTTGAGCGGCTTTTTTGCCTATGGTCCGCAAGCGGCTTTCTGGGCACTGGCTCCCGATCTTCTGGGCCGGGCCAGGGCCGGGACGGCTGTGGGCGTGATCAACTGCTTTGCCTATGCCATGGCCGGACTGGGGGAGCCCTTGATCGGCTGGCTGGTGCAGCACAATCCCTGGGCTGCCGTGCCGGGCGTGGAGAATCCGGCCCTCGTTTTCCCTGTCGTGACGGTCTTTGCCCTCTGCAGCGCGGGTCTCGCCCTTTTCATTCGTCGCTGATTTCCCTCCTGCCAGTTCAAATATTTTCATGAGTGCCACCCATTCTTCCGCCAGGACTTCGGCAACGACCGGGTCCGCCAAGTCACGAAGCGCCAGCAAGGCGCGTGTGCAGTTGTTTCATGGTCCCTCCCGCTCGTTTGAGCTGCACCAGCAGGATCTGCCGCGGGACATTGCGGAGGATGAAGTGCTGGTACGAATCTCCCTGGCGACGATCTGCGGCTCTGATTTGCACACCATTGATGGACGGCGCTCTGCGCCCACTCCGTGCATCCTCGGGCATGAGGCGGTGGGGGTGGTGGAGGCCAGTGGCCGACCAGGGATCGCACCCGGGATGCGGGTGACGTGGAGCCTGGCAGACAGTTGCGGGCATTGTCCGGCGTGTGAGCAGTGGCGGCTGCCACAGAAGTGTGATCAGCTTTTCAAGTACGGTCATGCCGCTCTAAGCGATGGCACCGGGCTGAATGGCTGTTATGCGAGCCACATTCTGCTGCGCCCAGGTACGGCTGTGCTGCCTGTGCCAGATTCCCTGCCGGACGCCGTGATCGCACCGGCGAATTGCGCGCTGGCGACGGTGGCGAGTGCACTGGGTGAACTGCCCTCGCCTTGTCACTCGGCATGGGTGCAGGGAGGAGGACTTTTAGGATTGTATGCCTGTGCCTGGCTGCGGCACCAGGGCGTGGAGAAGGTGTTCTGCTCAGACATCCAACCGCAACGGCTGGAGTTGGTGCGGGAGTTCGGTGGCATACCGTTGCTGACCAATGCGGATACCTGGCAGGCTTCACGTGAGGTGCTGGAGCATGAGTGCCGCGGGGGTGTGGATCTGGTCGTGGAGGTCACGGGCAGCTCTGCCGTGGTGCCTCATGGAGTGGAGATGCTTCGCCCAGGTGGCATGTATGTTTGGGCCGGGATGGTGCATCCTGAGACCGCCCTTCACCTGACGGGCGAGGCGGTGATCCGCAAGTGTCTGACGATTCGTGGCATGCACAACTACGCCCCGGTGCATTTGCAGCAGGGGATCACTTTCCTGGAGTCGACTCTCGCCAGGCTGCCCTATGAAAAGCTGGTGGGACCGGCCTTGCCGCTGGCGTCCTTGGACGAAGCTATCTCCCTTACCCGCACCCGGGAATGGCAGCGCGTGGCGGTCAAACCTTGAGACCTGTTTTGAATATGAATATGGATTTTCCTTCTTATCTGGCGGGTGTTCCTGCACAAAGTGAAGATCGGCTCGCTGTGTTCAATCCCTGGGATGGCAGCCGCGTGGGCAGTGTGGCACGCATCACGACGGCCCAGCTTGAGGCCGTGATTGCATTGCATGTCTCTGCACATACACCGTTGACGCGATATGAACGTGCCAGCGTCCTGAACCGGGCCCACGTCATCCTCCAGGAACGTCGGGAGGAGTTTGCCCGGTTGATCATGCTCGAGGCGGGGCTTTGCCTGCGGGAGACTCGCTATGAAGTGGGGCGCGCGTGTGATGTGCTCTCGTTCGCTGCCATGGAGGCTCTCCGCGACGATGGACAGACGTTCTCCTGCGACATCACCCCGGCGGGAAAGGCCCGCAAGATCTTCACGCACCGGGAGCCGTTGTCGCTGGTGGCGGCGGTCACGCCTTTCAATCATCCGCTCAATCAAGTGGCCCACAAGCTCGCCCCAGCCATCGCGGCCGGAGCACCTCTGATCCTGAAACCATCGGAAAAGACGCCGCTGACGGCAGTGCTCCTGGCGGAGGTGCTGTATGAAGCGGGCTTGCCGGGCTGGATGCTCAGTGTGGTGCATGGCACGCTCGAGCAGGTGACGACGCCGCTGATCCAGGATGAGCGGGTGGAGTTGGTGACCTTCACCGGCAGTGCCGCCGTAGGCCGGAAGATCGCTGCGACAGCGGGCTACAAGAAGCTCTGCCTGGAGCTGGGTGGACACTCTCCCATGATCGTGCTGGAAGATGCGGATCTGGATCTGGCGGCGAAGCTTGCCTGTGAAGGATGCTTCCGCAACAGCGGGCAGCGCTGCACGGCGGTCAGACGGCTGCTGGTGCATGAGAAGGTGGTTCAGGAATTTACCGCGAAGTTTCTGAAACTGGCGGAGGATTACCGCCATGGGCCGCCAGAGGATGAAGCTACCATGGTGGGGACCGTGATCGACGAGCAGGCTGCGGTAGGGTTGGAAAAGGCAGTTCAGGAAGCCCTGAGCCAGGGTGCCAAACTGTTGCGTGGCGGCGGGAGGAAGGGGGCGCAAATGGAGCCGACGATCCTGGGGGATGTGCCTCGCGCCGCCTACCTGGCCACCAACGAATGCTTCGGCCCGCTGGCACCCATTTTCAGTGTGTCGGATCTGGACGACGCGCTGGCATTTTCCAATGCGACCGCTTACGGGCTCTCCAGCGCCATTGTGACCAACTCGCTCGATGCCGTGATCAAAACGGTGAAGACTCTAAAGGTGGGAACGGTGAATGTGAATGAGATCCCCGGGTTCCGCCTGGAGCTCTCACCCTTTGGTGGGGTCAAAGACAGTGGACTGGGGATAAAAGAGGGCGTGGTCGAAGCCATGAAGTTCATGACCACGGTGAAAACCTTTTCACTGCCCTGGTGAGCTGACGAAGGGGTGGGGCAGGAGCCGGAGGCCGCTCGATGGATCGTCCTCCACTTGCGCAGCGGGCCATTTCGGGGCATGGGATGAGGCATGCCCCCCTCTGCATTTTCCAGGTTCCGGCTCCTGCTGAGCGGCGCCCTTCCGGCCCTGGCGGTCTGGTTTTCTGCGGCACCTCTTTCGGCGCAAGTCCCCCCGCCACCGCAACCCCTGCGGGAGTTCCGCGGGGCTTGGGTGGCCACGGTGCGTGGCATTGATTTCCCCTTTGAGCCGGGCGACCCGACCGCGAAGCAGCAGGCGGAACTGGTGGGAATCGTGAACAAGGCGTCCCAGCTCAAGCTGAATGCGCTGATCTTCCAGGTACGACCAGCAGGAGATGCGGTGTACAAATCGGACATTGAGCCGTGGTCTCCCTGGCTGACAAATCAGATGGGGAAGGCCCCAGACCCGATGTGGGATCCGCTGGCCTTCTTCATCAAAGAAGCGCACGACAGGGGCATTGAACTGCACGCGTGGTTCAACCCCTTCCGTGCCTTGAGCGGGCCCAAGTACTCCGGAGCTGGGAAGCATGTGACGGTGACGCACCCCACTTGGTGCATGAAGTACGGAGAGGACACCTGGATGGACCCGGGCGAGCCTCAGGTGCGGGAACGGTCCCTGGCCGTGATGATGGATGTGCTGCGTCGCTATGACGTGGATGGCATCCACATGGATGACTACTTTTACCCGTACCCCCTGAAGAATCCGGGGGGCAGCGGCTACATGCCATTTCCCGATGACCGCACCTTCAACACTTATGTGAAGGGCGGTGGCAAGATGTCCAAGTCCGACTGGCGGCGTGACAATGTGAACTCCTTCATCGAGGGGCTCTACAACAGCGTGAAGCGGGAGAAGCCGTGGGTGCGTGTAGGGATCAGTCCCTTTGGTATCTGGCGGCCCAACTATCCAGCAGGATATGCCAAGGGTGCGCTTGATCCCTATGAGGCGCTTTCTGCGGATTCCCTCAAGTGGTTGCAGAGTGGTTGGGTGGACTACTTTACGCCGCAACTTTACTGGCCCAACGAGCCCAAGAATTTGAGCTTTTCCGCTCTGTTCGACTGGTGGCTCTCGCAGAATACCGCCAGGCGCCACATCTGGCCCGGCATGGCCTCTGACCGTGTGCTGCAAGACCGCCAGCCGCATGAGATCCTCAAGCAGATCGGCATCACCCGCACGCGGGCGGCCTACATGCCCCCGGGGCACCTGCACTGGAACTACAGTGCCTTGGGCAAGAATAAAGGCACCCTTGCTGATCTGTGTGCGCAGCGGGCGTATCAAGAATTCGCCATCCCGCCCTCGGCACCCTGGTTGGGACTCGACAAACCGACACGCCCTTTCCTGCAAGTTTCAGGCACTCAAGTCACCTGGGAACTCGGCGACGCCCGCCTCGACAACATGGTCAAGTGGTGGCTGATCCAGACCTATGAAAACAGCACCTGGGTCGGCAAGAAACTGGTGCCCGTGGAAGTGAAATCCTACACCCTCCCCCCCGGAGCCAAGGGCATTGCGGTGAGGGCGATCAGCCGCTCCGGCGTAGCAGGAGACGCAGCGGTGAGGTAGGCCAATTTCAATGATAAGTGATGAATTAGAAATGATAAATGGCTTGATCTGGAGTTCTCTATTCGAAGCTCATTTATCATTTATAATTTCATATACCCTCCCCCGCCCGGCGTTTCCAACCGAAGTCGATCTCCCGACTTCACGGAGAGAGTGATGCTGGAGGGGAGGGGAGTTTCCTGGCTGTTGGAGATGAGGGTCTGTTTGCCGGGGGTGCCGGGGCTGCCGCCATGGAGGCCGTAGGGGGCGGTCTGACGATGCTGGGTGAGGAGGGAGACGGTGAGAGGTTCCAGGAACTCAAACTCGCGTATGACGCCATCGCCGCCGCGGTTGACTCCAGAGCCGCCGGAGTCTCGACGCAGGGCGAACTGGTGGAGACGCACGGGGTAGCGACGCTCGATCACTTCGGGGTCGGTGATGGCAGTGTTGGTCATGTGGCTGTGCATCGCGCTGGCTCCGTCATAGCCGGGCCCTGCGCCGGTGCCGCCGCAAATGGTTTCGTAGTAACCGAAACGGTCGTTGCCAAAGAGGAAGTTGTTCATAGTGCCCTGGCTGCAAGCCTGGACGCCGAGTGCCTTGAGGACGGTATCCACAACGCGCTGACTGACCTCCGTGTTGCCACCGACCACGGCGGGCTCCTGTCCCGGCAGGAACTTTGGATTCAGGAAAGAACCCTCCGGCAGGACAATGTCCACATCTGCCAGGAGGCCTTCATTGAGAGGCAGGTCCTCCTGCAACACCAGACGCAGCACGTAGAGGACCGCGCTGCGGACGATGGCGGGGGTGGCATTCAGGTTGGCAGGGTGTTGGGGTCCTGAGCCCGAGAAGTCAAAGATCAAACGACCGGACTCTTTGCGCAGTTTCACGTGGATGAGGCTGCCATCGTCCAGTGACTCTTCAGCCTCGCCCTCGGGGATCTGGTCCAGGAACAGGCGCATGATGCGCGCGCTTTGATCCAGAATGGCATCCATGTGGACGGGCAGTGATGTTCCGTCACTTGCCAGGGCGAGCAGGCGCTCCACCCCCAGCAGATTGGCCGCGAGCTGGGCCTGCAAGTCTGCAAGGTTGTCCTCGGGCGCACGGGTGGGGTAGGGGCACTGGGTGAGGATTTCGCGTATTGGCTCCCAGTCCACCTGACCCTTCTTGCGCAAATGACGCGGAGAAATGACCACGCCTTCCTCGGCCAGGCTACGGGCGTTGGCAGGCATCGAGCCCGGTGAAAGGCCCCCGATTTCAGCATGATGGGCGCGGTTGGCCACAAAGCCGGTGAGGTTCGAGGAAGAATCGAAGACTGGCGTGATCAGCGTCACGTCCGGCAGGTGGGACCCGCCGAAGGCTGGATGATTCGTGATGATGGTGTCGCCGGGGGCCAGATCACAGACCTTCATGACCTCGCGTACGCAGACGCCAAGGGCGCCGAGGTGAACGGGGATATGGGGCGCGCTCACGACGAGACGGCCATCGGGGGTGAGGAGGGCGCAGGAGTAGTCCAGTCGCTCGCGGATGTTGGTGGAAAGGGCGGTGCGGCGGAGCAATGCGCCCATGTCCTCCACGATGCTGGCGAAGCGGTGCCGGTAGAGATCTGGAGGAGCGTGCTCTGCGGAGGCTGTGGTCCGGGATGGCGACTCAGTGCGCTGGATGATCCAGCCGAGAGGGGCGTGATCCCGGGCGGTCCAGCCTTGAGCGACCACGAGCGTACTGAAGGCATCCTGAACCAGCGCGGGACCTGTCGTCACAGGTGGGTCGCTTGGAGACTTGTCGGCAGGGGTTGGGGCGCTTTCCGGAGCCTCTGGTGCAGCCGTGGCGATGACACGCAAGCTGACGAGTTCCTGAGGCTTGGATTCGGGAGGGGCGTAGCCAAAGAGGTTCGTGTAGCGTCTGGCAAAGGCGTCGGAGAGTTCAGCAGGATCCGTGAACTCCAGCTGGAGAGGGGTGTCCTGGCCTCGCAAGCGGACTTCTGCAATCTGACGCAGCGTGCTGGGTGCCTCCGGTTGGGGAAGGGCTGCGCGGGCGCTGCTGGCGAGCTCCATGAGAAGGTCAGGCAGTGTTTCCTGAACCTCTGCCAGCAGGCGCAGGACCTGCCTCTCTGCGATACGCTCGGGAAGTGCTTCCTGGAGGCCAACTGCACTAAGAATGCCGGCATGGTGAGGAGCCAGTACTGTGGTCATGCCCAGGAGTGCGGCCACATCACAGGCGTGCTGCGGACCTGCGCCGCCGAAGGCCAGCAGGGCATAGCCTGCCGGATCGTACCCCTCCAGCACGGAGATCTTGCGG
>JBGGMQ010000246.1:0-2606 GCA_041287975.1 Verrucomicrobium sp.
GTCCCATTGGCGAACCTCTTACCATCACCCGGGCAGAGCAGAATCTCATTCACCAACTCGCCTCCAAAAGCGCCTACGAGCAGCTTCAGGCAGCCTTTCACAGCCTGCCGGAGACGGATCGCGAGCACGCCCAAGGGAACATCCTCGTGGGTCTCGCGATGACCGAGTACCAGGAAGATTTTCACACGGGTGATTTTCTCGTCCGATCCATACTGGGAGGAGACCCCAAACTTGGCATCCTGGCTGTGGGGGCCACGCCGCGGACCGGGCAGACGCTCCAGTTCCAGCTGCGCGACCACGAGGCTGCGGATACGGAACTGCGGGAAATGCTGCTGCAGAAGCGGAAGGAGCTGCCCAGGTCACCTTTCGCCGGATTGCTCTTCACCTGCGGTGGTCGAGGGGAGCAGCTCTTTGGCAAGCCGCACCATGATGCCGGCCTGTTTCGCGATGCCTTTGGTGCCGTCCCCATGGCAGGCCTTTTCTGCAATGGGGAAATTGGGACCGTAGGGGATCGCGCTTATTTGCACGGTTTTACGGCCTCTGGGGTGATGCTCGTGGAGTTGTGAGCGGCGGGTGATCAGCCCCAGACGAGAACGGCGATCATGGGAAGGGCGACGGCGAGATCTGCCAGGACGTGGCTGAATTCCGGAGAGAATCGTTTGGCCAGCAGGTGGACACCCCCCAGCAGCAGCAGGCTGGCCAGCACGGCCAGGGTGTAGAGAGGCAGGGCGACCCAGGAGGCCCGGGTCAGAAGGTAGCTCAGGCCGAGAATCAGCAACACGAGCAATGCTGGATAGAAGCGTGCCACGAGCGGCCAGGTCTGCGTGATGGCGTTGCGGTCGCCATAGACGTCGGTTTCGCGCTCGTAGCAGGCGATGGCGATGCAGTTCAGCGTGCAGAGCAGGGCCAGCAGCAGTGTCTCGGGCGAGATGGGGTCCGCCAGCTTGTCCAGGCTGTAGAAGTGGACGCTCATGGAGCAGCCGATCGCAAAGATGTAGCCGCACAGGGCCTCCTTGGGCAGAAAGCGGAAACCCTGGGTGGAGCGCCCGCCCACGGAGATCAAAGTGAGACCCAGGAGCAGCGAACTGAAGAACAGTTTGAAGGTCAGGGGCAACGGCAGTGACCAGATGAAAAACGCCCCCAGCACGCAGGTGAGGGCATTGCCGGCCAGGTAAATTGCAGAGTGCCCGCGGGCGGCATAGTGCAGCAGGTACATGCCTACCACAAAGCTGAGGCCCACCCCCCGCCACAAGATTCCCTCAGGGATGGCCGTCAGGGACACCCAACCCAGCGCGAGCGTCCCCAGGGGCAGCACGCCAAAGACAAAGTACCATCGATACCGCTGATAAAAGGCGTGCCGCATCGTTTTCACCGGCTGCTCCCCCATGGAAAAGCCGTCCAGGACGCGGTCCACCATGTAGATCAGCCACACGGCCAGTCCCAGCGCCAGATGGCAACCTTCCGGCAGCGCCACGCCGCTGACTCTAGCCAGCGCCGCCTGCCAGAGCACCGCCACCACCGGGGCATCCAGGCTGAGCACATTGGGCCACATCCACCACGGAACGCGGCGCTGTGCAGCAGGAGAAACGGGGGGCATCCTGCCACTTAACGCGGTGAGGCGCAGGGATGTCCAGCGCTTTGCGATTTCTCCAACACAGAGCCCTGTTCCTCCGGTTGCGGGGGAGATTCACTCACGATAGTTTGACGTGGGCACGCGACTTGCTTAACTCGCGCACGATTCGCCCCGAAGCTCGCCTTCTGCCTGAGCCCAAGAATGAAGTTCCTCACTCTGATCCGTCACGCCAAATCAAGCTGGGAAAAGCAGGGTCTTGCCGACCACGACCGACCCTTGAACGAGCGCGGGATCCGCAATTCGCCTCTGGTCGCCCGTTTCCTGGCCCGTACGTACCTGGGTGCCAATGGCATCCCCGCGATTCTGCCGCTGCCGGACAAGCTGGTCAGCAGCACCGCATTGCGGGCGAAGGCCACGGCAGAGCTCATGCAACCGGAGTTGAAGGCCGCTCCTGAATCCCTGGTGCTGGACGGTCGCGTCTACCACGCCGAACCTCGTGCCTTGCTCCAAGTGGTGCGGGAGTTTGACGATGCCTGGAACCACGTCATCATGTTCGGTCACAATCCTGGCATCAGTGATTTTGCCGACCAGCTGCTGCGGCGTCGTGCGATTGATGAGATGCCCACCTGTGCGGCCGCCGTGATCGAGCTGCCTTGGGCCACCTGGTCAGACGCCACTTTTAGTCAAGCCCGCCTCATTGGCTATGTCACCCCCAAGCTCATTGAAAAGCGTTTCCCCGATGGGCACGAGCCGAAACCTTTCGTCCCGCCTCCAGATGACTTTCGCCCTCAAGACTTGCGCGAAGGTCTCTGATCAGATGACAGGGCTTACGCATGAACCGAGCGAAAAAACTTAAGTATTGTTAAATATATGGTTTTTCGCGAAGGGCTCGCTTCTTAAGGTGGGGGGATGAGTCCTCTGCTTCCCCCTCAAGATGCCTTGCAAGCTTTGCGGGCCAAGTTCTCCCGCCTTCCTGACCCCCGCCAGGCTGGCAAAGTCCTCTACCGGCTTGATGAAGTGCTGCTCATCGCCT